>JAITJP010000401.1 GCA_031278835.1 Deltaproteobacteria bacterium | reverse complement strand
TGTTTAACTAATAAAAAATTCCAGGATTGGTCAGCTTAAATTTCGATAACCAAAATTAAAAAAAATAAAAGCTTAAAAAAAACCAAAGACAAGCTATTTTTGTTTTGGCCAATAAAAATACTCTTAACCAAGCAAAATTACTAAAAATTTTTAAAGAATCGCCAGCCAAATCGTTGACCCTGATTCAAAAATTAAAGCAATCTTAACTTATTTTTTTTGATTTTTCAGTATCTTAAACTTGACTTAGACACTTAAGGCTAGTTATTGGCCGGCTTTCCTAAAAAAACCCAAAAAAACTAGTTTATCCCAAAACTTAAGAAAGTCTGTTTTTCGCATGAGCATTAAAAAAACTCGCTGGCCATGGCCCCAATCCTAGCCGCCCTTAGGCCAGGCTGGCCTGGAGAGGCCCTGACCTAGGTTCAAAATGGCCTGGGCTCCAGGGCGCCTTTAGCCTAGCCGCCTGGGCCAATTTTGCCAAGGTCGGCGAAAAATCCCCTCACCAAAAGCCCGCGCCGGGAGTTAAAAAAGCCCCTTCCTGGCTTTTTTAACCGGTCAGGCCGTTACTTGGTCCACCAGCCACCCTTTTTGGAGTTTGAGGCGGAAGCGGCGGGTTTTTTCGCGGCTTGCTTGGCCGCGGCCGCGGCTAGCATACTGTTAAGCTTTTGTTTAATCTGAGCATACCTTTTCTCGCCTTGATGGACGAAGAGCCAGTTGGGGCCGGAGACCACTTCGGTTGGGAACTTTTCCTTGATCCCGGTCAGACCAAAGTTATCGTCCAAAAGGATCATTTCCATGACGAGTTCACTAACCCGCAGGGTGGCCCAGAAATTACGATACTCGGCCACTTTGGCGGTACTTCCAGTTCCAATGATATTTTTTTTGGTTTCCAGATAAATACCTTCTGGCAAAAGAACCGGCTCGGCCGCTTCTTCGCTTGGCCCTTCGGCGGACTTAGTACCGTCTTTGTTTGGCGATTCAGCCGACTGAGTAGCGACTTCCTTTTCAGTTTCAGACGACTTGGTGGCGACTTCGTTTTGCGTTTCATCGGCCATAAAAAATCTCCTACTCGGCCACAAAGCTCAAAAAAACTTTGACTTTTAATAGACAAGGCCACGACGATTTTTTTCTTGTAGCCCCATTTTCAAAGTTTATTATAATTTTCTTAAAGGCCCATGTAAAGAAACTCCAGAAACATGGCCTTTATTCAAACAAGGTCCAGGGCGCCTAGGGCCTAATCCCCACCAACCCCGGGGCTCTAAGGTTTCCGGCTAAGGCCTTAAGTTTCTCCGAAAACCAAACTTACAAAACTCAAAAGTTTCCAGCCTAAAGCCAAGGCTCGTTGTCGAAAACATTTTAGTCAATCGAGTTGAAAAACATCTGCATAATAGCAGAAAACTCGCTTGTAACCAAAAAATTATCCACCTGGACCGTAGGAATATTCCCAAGGCCAAGACCTGACTTATTTTTGGGACCGGGCCGCCAAAATTAGTTGGCCGTTGACCAGCGGGGCTTACCTAAATAAACTTGCTTTTATAGAGTTTTCAATGTACTTTAAGAAAAGGACCAGGGAGTTAAGGCGTTATTTTAACCAAATCCTTGATTTTTCTAAAGGGCTTTAAACCATCCAAGTTCACAATCTTAATAGCAGCTAATAGCCCAATTAAACAAGTAAAAATCTAATTAAAAATCAGCCCAGCATGGTTAATCCACTAAAGGCCAGAAAATGAAAATATTAATCTGTATTTCCATAGCGTTATTCTTAAGCCTAGCCGCCCCAGCCCTAGCCGAGGAAATAAGTTGTAAAGAAAACGCTTTCGGGGTTACCAACTGTTACGATAAATCCGGCAAAAAAGTTGGCAGCTCAAAAAAAGACGCTTTCGGCGATACCATTTACTACGATAATAACGGGCGCCGAACCGGTAAGGCCAAACAAGGCCTTTCCGGGGATACCAATTATTACGACAAAAACGGGCGCCGGGTGGCCAAGAGCCGGGAAGATAGCCAAGGCAATACTAGCTTTTACGACAAAAACGGAAGGCGGGTGGGGAAAAGCAAAACGGACGTTTTTGGCAACACGACTTATTATGACCAGAATGGACGCAGAACCGCCCAGTGCAAAAAAGACGCCTTTGGCCGTGAAAAATGCGTATCCAAATAAAATCCTTGAACCAATAGGCCAATAAGCCGGCGGCCTCTGGCCACGAAATTTGCGGCATTTTAAAAAAGGTTGCTTCTTAGGCCAATATAACCGCGGCCTCTGGCCACGAAATACTAGTCTTGAGAGCTTGGCCTGATTTAGGCAAAATCAAATTTCTTGGCTTTTTTTCCAAGAAATTACCGGGTGCCTTTAAGGCAAAAATACCCAGCCATGAGTTGGGATAGTTTTTCTATTTTTTAACTCAAAATCAGAAAACCTCAGCCCCCTTTCCAAACAGGCCCGTAATCGGTCAAATTCGGCCCTTGACGGGCTTTGGGAACCCAACCTGGATAAAAATACTAAGTCAACGGTCCGAGGCGCTCCCAGGCCCCCTAGCGGCCGATTATGGGGCAAATTTCGTGGGGCCCCAGGTTGTGGCCGCTTGGCCATTAAGGGCTAGTTTGACCTGTCTTGAAATTTCTCC
>JAITJP010000340.1 GCA_031278835.1 Deltaproteobacteria bacterium | reverse complement strand
TTTTATTAAATTTTTCAAAGTGTTAAAATGGTTTCTGAAATTAGATGATCGTTTTTGAGCTGATCTATGATTAGAGATAGTCGGTAATTTTAAGTTAAATCTAGATTTAATTTAAACTTACCAAGACTGGCTTTGGCTTTTGAAACTCGACTAAAGATCTATTAGACTTTTCGAAGCTTTAAGCTGGTTACGAGGACGCAATTGGGCCATTAGGGCTGACTTCAGGTTGGAAAAGGCCCGGCTAAAGGTTTCGGCTTGGCTGGGAAAAAGGACCAGGGAATCAACGGCGGTCATGCCGCAGGCCTCAACTAGGGTATTACCCATGTCCAGGTATTTATCGGCCTCGACCATGAGGTGACCCAGTTCTCGCCATTGGTGGCGCATTTCCCCCCAGCCGGTGCGAAAAACCACGTCGGCCGTTCTGAGTTTTATTTCACCGGGATCCTCGAGGTTAAAGGCGATCAGGACTAGGCCCTTGGCCCCAACCTGAAAAATGGTATCAGTGTCAAGGTTATTAAACTCCAGGGGTGGGAAGCAGTCGTTTAGGGTCTCCAAGTATTCATGCACGGCTTGGGTGGTAACGCCAAAGGAATCGGTAATAGTTAGTTCCAGATCCGGGGAGTAGAGCTGGTTTCTAACTAGCCAGGCCGCGGCCTTGGCCACCCGGTCGGTTTGGAAGATAACGTCACCACTATCGGGATCAAGTCCGGCCAAGGGTTCTGACGATAGGGCTTGACCGTTTAGAAGTTTTAGATTGTAGATGGACCATTGGCCGGTTAAAACGTCCTGCTGGAAGACCATTCTTTTGGAAATACTGTTTCTGTGGAGATTTGAGGGCAGCACGTCAACCGTGGCTTCAAGGCCCCTCTGACGGCCCAGGATTCGGGCGGCAAAGGGGGCCAGCTGCTCGTCTTGGGCGTTGACTTGGCCGGGGAAACGGGTCATAAGGTGACTGGAAATACGCATGTAAACGCCTAAAAGCATCATGAGGATGTCGTTTCCAAGTCTAAGGCGCTCGCTCTCGGTCCATTGGTCATAGGCGGCCAGGTGCCCCAGACGATCCGGTGGCCAGGACCAGTCTTCAATCCATTTGGTTAAAACCCGTAGCTTGGAAGGGCTAACTATGGTTCTTTGGACTTGATCGCCTTCCCGGCCGGTTAGACCCAGGACCTTTAAAACGGCCGCGGCCCGAACCAGTTCGGTATGCTCGGGGCTTAAGTGGGTGGCGCAAAAGGCGGCCACGCGATCGATTGTGATTATGTAGGGATCAACGGCGAACTGGGGCATGGAGTTATTGATGATTTCATTTTTTACCAAATCACACAATAAGGGACTAATAAAATCCGTCTCCACCGCTTCGAGGATAGGGATAAGCTTAAGCACGCCCTTAAACGGATCCGTTTCGGCTTTATAGGCCAGCCACATGGCTGAGGCCAAGTATTCCTGGGGTTGGGGTTTGGTCGGGTAACCCAGATCCACGTAATCCGGGGGCGAGTCGGTCCAGTCCAAGGGGGCCATGATCTTGGCGGCCTCGATGTATTCTTCCTGAGAACGGTCCTCAGGCCAAACGCACCATAGGGGAAAGCGGCCGGCCACGAATAAAATGGTTCGGTAAAGTTCTTCCATCAAAAGGTGGGGGGCCACCTCACCCTCGGCTTCTTCGCCCCAGCTGTGCTCAATTCTGCCTTGAGCCAGTTCTTCCAAATCGACCAAATAAAAATTAGCCTCGGTATTGTGCTCTTCTATGGCCCAGCGGGAAATGGCTTGCAGTTTTTCTTTAAATAAGGCCAGAGCTTGGCCGTTTAAACGCTCCGGCCTATAGCAAACCCAGTAATCGAGATCGGATCGAACCGTGTGTCCGACCGAACTCGAGGAGCCAATCAAAACCAAACATTCCACGACCGGCATGGCCACCGGATCGTCCAAGGGTCCTATGAGTAGTTCTTGGGCTTGCATTTCCCAATTGGAATAAGCCACCAAGCCGTGGGGCGTGTCGGGATGGTCAAGATAGCCGGGCAGATCGGGATGATTGTGGTGAAGTAATGTCGGGGCCAAATCAAAGACCTTAAGAAAACCGGGCGTGGCCAGTGAACGTAACTCACGGTACCTAGCTTGGTTGTTTCTTTCTTGAGCTTCAAGGAGCGAGTCCATAAGCTTAGAAGATCATCTTGATATTCGGTATTAGCCTCGGGCATTAGTTTTGACGTGGATGGCGGGGGGACTTGGCCGCCCGTTGGAGGGGAAAAATTGATTCTATGGACCTGGAAGGCCAAGTTATCGGTTCCCAGGCTTAAAGGAATCGAAACAAAAATCGGTTAGACTCGTGACCGATATGGCCAAACGATAAGGATTAAGCGTCAAGGGGAGTCAAGCTTGGTCGGCTCTTAAACCCATGGCCTGGGTCTTCGAGCAATACTTAAGTTTACGGGCCAAAGGCTCAAAAATCAAGATATTTATGGCCGAGCTAATGGCCCCAAAGCCCTCTGCGCGTTTTATCTAATAAATAAATCGTAAAGGCTGCCAAAAGCCAACCAAGAGCTAATCAAAAATCATGTCATAACCGTTTCTTTACCAGACAAAAAAGAATCAAAACATACCAAAGCTCTCTAAAAATTTTATGTATTAAAATTTAAGTTTAAACTAAATATAGTATCATGGTAAATTTTAACTACCCTAATGCTATTAAGATTAAAAAGGCTCAATTTTTGGACTGACCGCTCAGAGCAAAGAAAATAATTTCGAGGCGCCCTTTTGTGAGCCGTTTTAAAAAAGGCCATATATTGGCGCCTTTGTTTTCTCAACTATTTGAAAAACTCTGCCGCCCCAAAAATTCAACCCATGGCTAGTAATAACCTAGCTGCCCCGCCTCGCCAGTGTTTAAATGAAATTTCTGAAAAAGCAGAGTCAAATCAGATTAGGAAAAAAATATCGATTATTTGTCGCTAAAAAAATTATCTAACTTTAATTTTAATCAATTACGCTATTGATTAAATCTACAAATTAGCTCTAGGGCCAGGATTAAAGGAAAAATTGATTTTGCCTTTTTAGCCAGGGCGTTTTGATTTAAAAAAGCTGGAACGGGGACGTTTTGATTTTTTTAGGGGGCTTGGCTGTGAATCGATTTTTTTTGGCCATAGATTGGCCAAGCCAAGATTTTGGTTAGTCCAGCTGGGATTATTGATGAAATTCTGGCCAGATAATTGGTTAACTATATTAATAAAATTAAAGTTTATAGAGTTTATTAGGTAGATCTAAAGTGGCCTTTTAGATTTAGAAAACGGTAGTTTAGCAATTTTGTAAAAGTTCATTAAAAAAATAAAGCTTAAGTTTGATATTAGCTAAACTTAAAGCGTCATTTAAGGGTAATTTGAGGGGGGGCAAAAAAATATGATGAATCGCTTGAGATTTTATTAAAGTAAATCGGGAAGTTGATCGATAAGAAAATTGAATCCAAGTTCGACAATAGGTCGAGCCATAGCTCAAGTAGGAGCTAGAAAGTTTTAAAACCCATTCGCCGGGCATGGAAGCCTGGTTT
>JAITJP010000322.1 GCA_031278835.1 Deltaproteobacteria bacterium | reverse complement strand
CAACCAGGGCCCAGGAATGGTCCGGGTCGCCCCCAACCGCCTGGCAATTGGCCAAGATTCGCTCCGAGGCCCTTTCGATTAAAAACTCATCCTCGGCCATGAGCTCCATTAGAACGGCTGACCTGGCCGAACTGGGCGGACTAGGTAGTTCCTTTAACTTTTTGGCCGATTGGCCCAGCTCGGCGATGACCTTAAGCGAGGCCTCATCGAGAAAGTCCAAACTAACCAAGGCTTCCAGCTGATCTAATAGGCTTTTTTCAATAAAGGCGGCGGCTTTTTCTTGACTATCCAGAAAAAAAACCAGGGCCCAATGGTAAGCCGGGGCTTTTTTTAGCTTAAGCCAAACGCTGGAAACGAAACCGCCCATGCCCTGAAAGCCGATCAAAAGGTCCAAAAAATCAGCCCCGGGGCCTAGGCCCAAATGGCCTGGCTCGATATCCAAAAAACCGCCCCAGGGTAATGGTAAACCAGCCTGGCCAAAAACAAAATCGCCCCGATTCAGTTCATACTCCTGGCCCTGGCCCAATACTGCCGTAAGGGCGCTGACGTAAGCCCGGGTCGCTCCGAATTTGGCCCGATTGGGCCCGGCGGCGTTGGTTGAAACCAGGCCGCCAATACTGGCCCCGCTCTCCCCGGGATCGGGCGGCCAAAAAAGTTCCCTGGCCCTAAACTCGGCCAAGAGATCCGGCCCAATGGCCTGGTCGCTAAAATTTACCCGCCTAAGGGCCAGGGCCCGTCTGAGCTCGGCCAGAGGGTAGCCGCTTTGCAGCTTAATTTCAAAGCCCTCAGGCCCCAGCCTTAAACTCTGGGCCTTATCCAGCCGGCTTGAGTTTATCAGTAAGCCGCCCAGGGGCACCCCGGCCCCGGTCAATCCGGTTCTGGCCCCCTGGAAGGTCATGGGACAAGCCTCTTCCAAGGCCTTGATGACCGTTTCCGAGGCCGCCCGGGAGTCCTGGGGAATTATGATCCGCTCGGCCCAACCGCTCAGCCTCGATTCGTCCCTTAAAAGGGGTGAATCGAGCGGCCCTGGGCTTTTTTCCAACATAAGTCAGCCTTTTCCGCTTTTAGTGGGTTATGTCTACCAATATTAGCTAACCATGCCCCACTTTTTGCCCAATTTTGAATCTGCCCAGGACTGGCTGGGGAGAGTCATTTTCCGATTATCCCACAATTTGGGCCTTAGGAAAAGGCGAGCGCCTAAAGCGCCTAATTAATAAAACTTTTTAACCAAATAAAACCAAACCCAGAAGGCCTAAGCGGCTCAGGCCTTCTGGGGCTTAAGAGTTATTGGGCCAATCAATCCAAAAGCAGTTTGGCCAAACCCTTGTGCTTGGAGAGATTTTCCGGTTTTAGCCTGACCGAGGGCAGGGGTTGATGGAGGACCGGGTCGTAGTCTTCCTTGAAAGTATCGTACTTGTAGGGATTGGCTATTAGCTTGATGGCGCTAATCAAAACCCCCAAGAAAAAGAACAGGGCCGGGAAACCGCCCAAGTTTGAGACTTGTTTAACCCCGTCAATGCCGGCGGCAATCATCATAAATAGGCAAAGAACCCCGATGGTGCAGCCCCAGATGATTTTTAGGGTAATGGGCGATTCTTGGTCCTCGGTGGACAGCCCGCTGGTGCAAAGGCCGGACATGGCGTTGGTATTGGAGTCAGCGGCCGTGACAAAGGAGACAAAGACCACTAACAAAAATAGCGGGATGGAGATCTGCGGGATGGGCAGGGACTGGAACAAAGCGTAAGTGGCCCCCTCTGGGGTGTTACTGGCGGCCACGGTGGCCTGCATACCCTCGTTAATGCCCTTTCCGGCCAGCTCGAAGTTTATGGCCGTGCCCGAGAAGATGCCTAGCCAGATTAGGCTAAAGACCGAGGGGATGATAAAGGTGACGATCAGGGCCTCTCTGACCGTATAGCCTCGGGAAACCCGGCCCAGGAAGACCGAGGTGACCGGCATCCAGGCGATCCAAACGCACCAATAAAAGGTCGGCCACCAACGCGACCAGCCGTCCCCGGAAGTGGTGGAGGTCCAAAGGCTAATCTTAAAAAAGTCGTTTAAGTAAAGGCCGGTGCCCTCAACCATGAAGTCAAGCAAATAGGCCGTGGGACCGGCCAGAAAAACGAAGATGCCCAAAAGCAGATAGACCCTAACGTTTATCGAAGACAGATAGCGGATGCCTCTCATTAGGCCGGTGCAGGCCGAGATGACGAAGGCCCCGACGATAATCAGGGCGGTGACGATCCAGCCGGTTTGACCGGAATCCACTCCGGCTAGGCTATTAAAGCCGCCGGCCAGTAAGAGTATGCCTGAACTAAGCGAGGCGGCCATGCCGGCGCACAAGGCGAATAGGCAGATGGAATCGACCACCGGGATGACCGGTTTGGTCAAAGAATCGCCCAAGGCCGGGTAGAGCATGGAGCCGATGGAAAATTCTTTTTTCATGTTATAGAAAACAAAGGCGAAAACCAAGGCCGGAACGGCGTAGATGGCCATGGGCGAAAAGGTCCATTCCAGGAAAATGATCTGGATGGCCCATTCCACGGCCCCTTGTGACTTGGGCCCGCCGCTCACATGGCTGGGCGGTCCGTTTAGATGGTACATGGGCTCCCCGGCCGCCCACAACAAAATACCGGCGGCCATGATGGTGCACAAAACGATCCAGGCGAAGTTGGCCATGCCCATGATGGGCTGGGCCTTGGAGCCCCCGAATCTGACCCGGGAAAAGGGGGCGAAAAAGGCCACGATGGCCAAAATCACGCTAACGAAGGTCAGACCGTTAAAAAGCCACGAGAAGTTGGCCAAAATCCAGCCAGCCGCCGCGTCAACCACGGCCTTAAAGGCTTGAAAATTTACGATATTCAGAATAAAAAGAGCTATTATGAGAATAAAGGGTGGTAAAAAGATTGTATATTTAATCTTTTTTACGGGTGTGTCGAGGGTTAGTTGGCTCATTGTCATCTCCTTTGGCTAAAAAAAACTTATAACCCTGGCCAATCAATTGAGCCCAGCCCCGCTCTTGGGCTGGGCTCGCCAAATCAGCGCACCAGATAGCCGCCGTCCACGGTCAGTATATGGCCGTTAACGTAATCCGAGGCCGGGCTGGCCAAAAAGACCAGGGCCCCCATTAAGTCTAAGCGCTGGCCCCACCTATTGGTGGGGATGTGATCCAAAACCCTTTGATTGGTGACCGGGTTGGCTCTAGTGACCGTGGTAATGGCCGTGGCAAAGTAACCCGGGGCCAGGCCGTTTACTTGAATGTTGTATTGGGCCAGTTCGTCGCAGTAAGCTTTGGTCAGTCCGGCCAGGCCGTGCTTGGTGGCGGCGTAGGCCGGGGACCTCAGGCCGCCCAAGAAAGTGAACATGGAGCAGATGTTGATGATCTTGCCGCTCTTTTGGGGCACCATGACCTTAGCGGCTTGATGGCTCATTTCAAAGGCGGCGTTTAAATTTATGGCCACCATGGCTTGCCATTTTTCCAAACTAAAATCCAAGACCGGGTCTTCCAAACAAATGCCGGCGCAGTTAACCAAGATGTCCAGTCGCCCCAGCTGGTCCAGGCAATCCCTAACCACGGCCTCGGGCACTCCTTTTTGGGTAATGTCAACCCGGTTAAAAATGGCCTTAACCCCTTCGTCAATGAGTAAAGTCCTGGTGGCCCCGTCTTCTTCCATAATGCTGGGCACGTAAACCGAGCAGCCGGCCTTGGCCAGGGCCAAGGAAAAGGCCTGCCCCAAGCCGGAATTGCCACCAGTCACTATGGCCACCTTATTGGTCAAGGAAAAAAAGTCCAGGGAAAATTTGCCAATGTCCATGTTGGCCCTCGCTTAGAAAAGCCCAGCCCCCCAGGCCCCAAAAAACCGGGCCCAGGGCGGCTAGGGGAGAAGTTAAGGCCAATTGGCCGATAAAAATATGAGTATAAACTCATATGTTCATATATATATTCCCCCAAAAAAATGGAGGCCTAATTTTTTTCTTCTAATTTGATGAATTTTTTAACCGGGCCGCTCAATATAGGCCTAAATTTTATCTTCTAATTTGATGAAATTTTTAACCGCGCCGCTCAATATATGCCTAATTTGGCTAATTTGGTCGTGCTTTAGAATTCTTTTGGGCAAACAAAAGGTTTGAGTCCGACTGGGCCGTAAAACGAACAGCTCCTTAGTCTCAAAGGCCTTGCTCCACTTGTCGCCCACCAGGGGCTGCCATTGCCCGTCCGGGCTGACCAGAAAATTCTCACCCAGGCCCAAACGATAAAAGCCCCCGGTCCGCTCCACGGCCTTGGCCCCCCTTTTGGCCTTCCAGCCCGGGGCCACCACCACGGCCAGGAAAGTGATGACGCACAAGACGGCCATCAGCTGAAAGTCCAAGCGCAGGGGTCTAAGGGCGTAGCCCACCGTTAAGGCCGCTCCCAACAAAATCAAGATGACCAAGATAACCAGCCTAAGCCTTTTCCCGCCCACCTTGGCCAGTAAATAAAAGGCCTGATAGGCTTCCCCATAAGTTAGTTGATACTCTTGGCTTTGAACCAAGATCGGCCCCGGCCTCATTTCTCTCCCTAAGCCAAGTCAGCTGGCTCTGACTGGTATAAAAGCGCCCTGGCCCAAACTAAACTTCCCAGGGGGCTTCTCCGGTGGCCTTGGTAAAAATATCCACCATGGCCTTCTTAGCCTCGGCCTCCAAAGGCGGCTTCTCATAAGCCTTTAAGCGCCTGGCCACTTCCAGCCAAGCTTCGTTTCGCAAGGTTAGGCCTTTTTGTTTATAGGACTCAAAATTGTGGCGATCGCCCAAAGTGGGCCGATAAAATTCTTTTCTAAAATTTTTCAAAGTGCTTTTTAGTTTTAGATAACCGCCGGCCTCAAGGCCTTGATTAAAGGTCTCAACCAAGTCCGAGGGGCTGGGGCCCAGCCCCTTAGCCAGTCGCAAAATCCTGGCGATGATCTCCTCGTCAAAGACCCACTTGTCAAAGGCCACGGCCATGAAGGACTCCATGACCCCGACGGCTTGGAGCATAAAGTGGACCCCTTCAAAGTAGCTAAATATCAAGTTCCAGGCGCTCTCCAAACCGGCCTGGGCGTCTAATTCCTTGGCGTCGGTCAGGCCCCCGCCGCCCCGATAAGGCAGCCCATAGTGGGCGGCCATCTGGGCGCAGCCCACCGAGATCAGCGAATATTCCGGGGCGCCCAAGGCCAAGCCCATGGTGCCCATGTCCATGACCGATGAGGTGGTCCCATAGATGACCGGGGTGCCCGGCCTAATCAGCTGGGCGTAAACCAAGCCCCCCAAAACCTCGCAATTGGTCTGAATGATTGAGCCCAGCAAATAAACCGGGGCCGTGGCCCCGTTCATGGCGCAGCAAGAGATATTTAGGGCCTGGCCCCTTTCCGAAAAAACCTTGATGCCTTCCAACATCCGGGCGTCCCAAGCCATGGGCGAAAGGCTGTTGCAAATGCCCACCATGACCACCCGGTCGCTAAAGCCACAAGCCGCCTGGGCCAGGTCGATCGAGTAATGGGACAAAAGGCTACCCTCGCTTTGCCCGACCAGGGGTTTATCGGTCATAAGTAAGGTCTCATAAACTTGCAAATATAGGCCCAGCTTGGCCTTCTCATAACTGGGATAAAGGGCCCCGCTGTTGGCCATCTCTAAAACCTGACTGGTATGAGTTAGCTTTAACATGTCCCGGTAGTCAGTAAAATCGACCGGCTTTTGACCGCCCTCCCGGGTAATGATCATGGGCACCCCGGAGGCCGACAAGAGTACCGGCTTTTGGCCAACTCCTAGGCTCAGGCCCCGCTCCGGGCTCCTGGAGACCAGCTCAAACTTATCCGGGGCGCTGGCCAAGGCCCGCTCAATCTCAGCCTGGCTAAAAAGCACCCGGGCCCCCTCCACCTTAAAGCCTCGCTCCTTAAAAAGCCCCAGGGCCTCTTCGCTCATAAAGGCCAGGCCCTTTGAGCCCAGGATATCCAAGGTGGTTTGGTGGACCAGATCCATTTCCTGGCCGCTTAAAGCCTCAAGCCTAACTCGCATAAACCTCTCCCAAAAACTCCCCGCCGCCGGCCCCAGCCCTGGGGCCCCAGGGCCCTGGAAAAAAAAACCATTGGCCTTTACGAGATATTTGCCCCAATTGGCCAACCCAGAATCATTGATTAAATTGTCGAGATATTAAAAATAACTATACTATCGATTCGAAAGTCAAGTCAAGTCTAAAATCAAAATAAAAAAGGCAAAGCCGGATTTTAAATAGAGCCATTAATTTCAATAGCCCATAAATTTGTTGATAGATTGTAAAATTAGGCCCGGGCTAATTTTTTATTCCAGCCAGCCCAGGGCCTTGGCTATAAAGATTATTTACTCAAATAAATTAAGCCTAAATTTCTAACTTTAGCTTGGCTCTCCAAGTCAAATTTAAGCCTTGAATGGTCTTTAAAATAAACTTAGTACCATAATTCTAAGCCCAAGGCCCTTAAGTAATTAGATTTTAGCGGCACCAGGCCCAGGCATAAAAAATCAGTTTGAGGGTTTAAGCTATCTTAGCCCTAGCCTTGAGCGAAAAATACCACGTGAAAGACAATCTTGAATATTTTTCCGACATAGGCTAAATTAATCAAATATACGGATTTATGGAGATAGCCTCTATTTGGCTCCATTTTTTTAGCCCGACTTGGCCCAGGCTAGGGGCCAATTTTTCCTTAAAAATGGGGCCCCTGCAATCATTTTTGAGCGGCCCGGCCCTGGAGATTGGCCCATGAACCCAGCCCTAAATGACCCATTTACTGAGCCGCTCAAGGTGGCTTTTGCCCTGGTTCCGGACTTTACCCTAATGGCCTTTACCGGTTTTATTGAGGTGCTTAGGCAAGCCGCCGACGTGGGCGATCGTAGCCGGCCCATCTGGTGCTCCTGGACCATTATGAGTCATGACCTAGAGCCCATTAAGTCAAGTTGTGGGGTAAAAATCAGCCCCTGGGAGAGCTATCGGGAGCCCCGGGACTTTGACTATGTCATCGTGGTTGGCGGCTTACTGCAAAGCTTAGACCAGGTGCCCAAAGAATTAATGGCCTACCTAAAGCGGGCCAACCAAGCCCAGGTCACCATCATCGCTCTGTGCACGGCCAGTTTTATTTTGGCCCAGGCCGGTTTACTGACCGAGCGCCGCTGTTGCCTGCACTGGTATCACGCCCATGATTTTCGGGAGCGCTTTAACCAAGTCACCCCGGTCATGGATGAAATCTTTGTCGAGGATCGGGGCATCATAACTTGTCCGGGTGGGACGGCCAGTATCGATTTGGCCCTATATTTGGTGGGTAAACATTTTGGCGATGAGCGGGTGGTTAAGGTTCTAAGGCACCTGGTCCAGGACTGGAATAGACCCATGACTCACGCCCAAGTGCCTTATTTGGGTGATTCTCTGGAAAGCATCGATCCCAGGGTTAGAAAAGCCACCATTTTTATGGAGCGAAATCTCTCCATGCCCTTATCCTCCGAGCAGACCGCTCGGGAAGTGGGCCTTAGTTCCCGGCAGCTGGAAAGACTTTTTTGGGCTGGCCTAAAAGAAAGTCCGGCCGGCTATTTTCGTAAACTTCGCCTGCGCCGGGCTCACTGGCTTTTGCGCCACTCGGATCTCTCGGTTACCAACATTGCCCTGGAATGTGGCTTCAATAACGGCAGTCACCTGGCCAAGTGTTACAAAAACTATTTTGGCCATTCGCCCCGGCGGGTTCGCTTGGAAAGTAGCCCCCAAAATCTCGACAGTAGCCAGCCCGGCTAAACTAAAAATGGCCACTAATCGCGAAATGGCTCATGATAAACCTTTTCCGGCCCAGCTAGTCTTACTCTCGACAACTTTCAGGCAAAAAACCTTTAACCATTTCCAAGGGGCCCCAGGGCCTGGGTGAGGCTTAAAAATGATTTGGGTTATCGGCCACCCTAAGGGCCTCTTGGATCCCTTAAAGAGAGTCATAACCACCATTCGTAACAAAGAGCATTATTATAACCTGAAAGTTGATAAAATTATATTTTTAGGTAATTATATAGGTTACGGCCCCTCGTCCAAGGAGGTTATAGATTATATCTGCGGTTTGGATTATGACAAAATATGTCTTATGGGTAATCATGAAGATTATTTTATGAGAAAATTGAAAAATGATACAGTTTTTTTAGAATCAATAAAAAACGATCTGTTTTTTGACGACCCTGAAGATCTCTATGAATCTATGTATAATGGTAACTATAAATTTTTTACGTTAGAAAATTTAAACGGAAAAATAAAACTAAACTCCTCAGCCATTTCTGATTTTGAAAATAGGGCCTATATTAATGGACAATTAATAGCTAAATACAAAAAGTTTTTTAAGACCCTTGGCTATTATCATGAAGAAAGCTTTAAAAGTAAGAAAGAAGATTTTCACTTTCTTTTTTGCCACTCTTTGCCCGATTCCCATTATCCAATTGCCGATCAAAAATTTAAAAATTACCGTTCTTTTACTTCTTTTTTATCCCGCCAAGCTGATTTAGAATATAAATCAAAATTAATTAATGATTCAACCGTTTCATACCAAGATATATACTTAAATAAACTGGCCAATAGCCTCATCCATGGAAGTATATATTCTAAAAACATGGATATGAAAGGTCAAATATTGGTTCACGGGAATATTCCGTCTTTTATTTATAAAAAAAGTAATTTATTAAATTTTACCCAAAATAAAATCTACGATGATCAATTTCATCATTTTGAGCCTAGCTTAAACTTGCCTTTCATTCTTAGCGATTGGCCAGAGGCCAGATATAAGCCCAGCTCAGCTCAAGGCGACTACGGGGCCTCCCTTTTATATCAATACCCCAGCCCCAGCTTTAATAGTTTTAAGGCCATTAATCTTGATACTGGAGCCATCTACGGCGGGGCCTTAAGCGCCCTGGGCTTATCGGCCGAGCTTTTGGCCCAAGGCCGTTTGCTACTGATGGCCGCCCCCACCCATAGAAGCCAGCGGCAGGCCGAGGGCAAGGTTATCTTTAGCCAAATCAGCCTCTAACCTAAAAAAAACAAAACCAGTGGCCGCCGCGGCCACTGGTTTTATTTAATACTAAGTTGAGCTTTATCATGATCTGGGTCATTGGCGATATTCACGGTATGTTTGATCCCTTAAGGCGAATATTGCAAACTACTAAAGAATTTAGCCGTGAATATAATGAACCAATTGAAAGAATTGTATTTTTAGGCGATTATATAGATCATGGGCCCTGCTCCAAAGAGGTCATTGATTTAATCCAAGACTGGCCTTATGACAAAGTTTGTCTTATGGGTAACCATGAAGACATGGCCCTGCGTTTTATGAAAAATGATAAATTATTTCTAGAAAGAAATGGCAATAGCTGGTTTATTAATGGTTATTTAGATACTTATAAATCAATTTTTGATGGAAATAAAAATTATGACATTGTCCAAAGAATAAGACAACAAGAAATACAATCATTAAGATCTATTTTTCATGATAATAAGCAAATTAACTCGTATAAAGACGTTAAATTACCAATTAAATATGAAAAATTTATTACAAAACTAAGATATTCCCACCAAGAAATCTTAACTCTGGATTCAGGCCAGCTAACTTTTTCTTTTTTTCACGCCCTGCCCGATCCCGACTATCCCATAGATGAGCAAAAAGTCAGCGACTACAAGAGTTTTAATGAGTTTTTACTGGAAAAGGCCAGAATTAACTATGCCCATGAGGGCTCTTTTTTCAATTTTGACTACGATTTGGCTCGTTTCTATGTGCCTAGAATAGAATCAAGTATTGTTTGGCAGCGTTTATATCAGGCTAACCATGACTTTAAGGGGCAAGTGCTTATTCATGGTCACACGCCCACCCTGCTTTATCGCGGCCCCAGCTTATTGGACCAAGCCGCCCCATACCAAAATCAATTCATAAAATACGATTTTAACTCAAACATACCCTTTTTGTTTTCCAGATACCCCCAAGCCGAGTTTTTAGCCCCAGAGTTAAATTCAAAACTCTTGCCAGGCCGGTCCATTTTAACTCACCACTATATAACTAACCAGATAACTGGCCTTGAAGCCATTAATATCGATACCGGGGCCGTTTACGGCGGGGCTTTGACCGCCCTGGGTTTAGCGCCCAAGTTTCTAAAGCAAGGCTTCATGCCTTTTCTAAGCGTGCCCACCTGCCGAGCTTACCAAAAAAGTCAAGCCCAACTTCAAGCCCTGCGCTTCGATAAACTTGGCTACCAAAAAGCTCAGCCCCCCAACCAGAGCCCTTCCTAAAGGCCTCCACAGGCCCTCTCAGGCCCTTTGTCCGCCCCCGCCGCTATCCCCCTAGGGGGGTAGTAAGCCCAAGCCCTCACAGGCCCTCTCAGGCCCTTTTGGCCGCCCCCGCGGCACCCCCCCCTAGGGGGGTAGTAAGCCCAAGCCCCCACCGGCCCTTTTACTTATTTTTGGGCTCAATCGAGCCTGGCCTCGTTTCCAAGGACTTGACCATGGTCTTCATTATTTTTAGCTTCCAGGTAGGCCCGGCAGCCACTGGCGAAGGCGGGGTCCTGGTCAAGGCATTTTTTGGCCTCGGTAATATTGTTTAGTCGGGCCCATTGGTAGCCGGCTTCTTGACTGAGGCATTGCTCGTCACAGACCATTTGAGCCCCAGCCCGGGAGCCCAGGAAAACCAGACTGGCTATTAGTAGAGACAATATCATTTTTATCATTTTTCTGCCCCCATGGTTAAAATATTACCTAGATAAAAGCCAAAACCATCTATTTTAGTGAACTAATGAGCCTAATTTTTCAAATAGTCGTTAAGGCTTTTTTTTTCCAGCCGAGCTGAGCGAATTATCCAAAGCGAAACCCAGAAAATCCTGTAAAAACAAGGATTTTCTGGGCTAGGGCTGGATTATTTAGTTAAAAACTAAAAAACCCCTTGAAAATCAAGAGGTTTTTAGTTGGAGCCAATATCGCTTATTATAACAATCGGAA
>JAITJP010000315.1 GCA_031278835.1 Deltaproteobacteria bacterium | reverse complement strand
TTGAACACTACGGATTAAATACTCAATAACTAATTTTAAGCCTTATTTAATAGGTCTATTCAAGTATGTTAAATTTGAGTATTTTTTACATAGAAAAAATCTAAACCCCGTCTCAATTTTGGCCTTGACTAACTCCCCGAATAAGGCTATAGTTACTGTTTAGATTGCGCCATTAGCTCAATGGTAGAGCAAATGACTCTTAATCATTAGGCTGTAGGTTCGAGTCCTACATGGCGCACCAATAATTTCAATAGCTTAGGTGATTTTGCTGAGTAAGCCGCTTCCCAATGTCTAAGGTATGTCTAACCTGGATCGAAAAACGCCCCCTGGTTGCCGAAACATCCCCAGACCTGCGGTTTAGAATTAAAGAAGGCCGCAATCTCCCTCAGGCTTAGGTCTGACCAAGATATTTTAAAATCACAAAAAACAAAAAAATAAGGCCGAGGCTCATATTTCCAACTGAGCCTCGGCCGCTTTTGTTTTAGAAGCCCTCCCGAGGCGCCAAAAAAATCATAATTTTTTTTCGCTAGACCATCAAGTAATTAAAAATTTAAAAGGCTATTTTTTAAGATAAATCCCGAGCGCAAGCGGCATCCAAAGTTTAGAAAAACATTTGTTAGATAATTGTCCAGGCCAAGGCCGGGTTTTATTATTAAAAGGGCCGGCCAATAGAAAGTAAATTTTTTAGAAATTGCTAATTAGACCTCAACCAAGGCAAAATCCTGAAGCTCAAAAAATAAGAACACGGGTATATTTATGTATATTTTGATATTTTATATTTACATAAAGTTAAATTTTAAGTTGACACAATATACAGAAATATAGCCCGATGACTTATATTTTAGTAAAATTTTGATTCTTTTTGAGGCGGTTTTGAGGCTAGGGGAGAGGTGAGTTTTTTCTTTACGAGAACTTCTGGCCGCTTCAAAATTTCCGCTTAACTATTTTTGCCCTTAGCCCGACGCGGGCTTAAAATTAACCCAAGAACGATTTGACAGAATTCTGACCAGCACGGGGCAATTGATTTAGCAAAAAAAACTAGAAAAATTATTAACTTATGATTGAAGGTGATTCAAAGGTCCTCTTCATAGGCCTTTTTAGCAGCTATTTACTTGATAATTCTAAAAAATACCAGTAAAATTTGATTAGGAGAAATTTACGGTTTTTCCCTGGGAGCCCCATGAAAAGGCCAAGGTAAGCCGCGATATCCACATTTGGCCGCGGAGGGTTGGCCGATTGTGATATAATCAGCGTAAAGACAAATCCAGCCCAGGTTTTTTAGGTGATTCTCAGAGATTCAATTTCTGAGCCTTAGAGGGGTTGGGCCTTTGGCAATATTTTATTAGGTATTTAGCTGTGTTAACTTGTCTTGGCTGTGGCTTAAATGGTTGATTTGGGCTTAACTTGTCTTATTGGCTTATAAATTTATGGCCAATAGGATGAAATATTGGCCCCAGGCCAGTGGTGATTATTAGTTATTTCGCTATGTTAACTGGATATTGTGGGGAGATAGGGGCTTTTGCCCTGGCTTTAGCTCAGTTGGGCCTCGGATTTACGAATATTTTATTAGTTATTTGACGGTGTTAACTTGAATGGCTGGTGGGGTAAATGGTTGGATTGAGCTTAACTTGTCTTATTGGCTTATAAATTTATGGTCAATAGGATGAAATATTGGCCCCAGGTTAGTGGTGATTATTAGTTATTTCGCTAGTTTAACTTGATGTTGTGGGGAGATAGGGGCTTTTGCCCTGGCTTTAGGTCAGTTGGGCTCCGGGTTTACGATTATTTTATTAGTTATTTGGCGGTGTTAACTTGGATGGCTGGTGGGGCCGATGGTGATTTAGATGGTTCTGTTGTAAATAAAGAATTGATTGGCCAGATTTTGTTAAACTTGGGTGGAAATTGGTGGTTTTTTTTTGGTCTGGGTTTTTGGCCCCTTGAGAAATTGGGATATTTTATGTTGGGCTGGGGCTGGTCGCCAGGTTATTAGCCGAGGCCTTGATTATTTAATCAATTTGGGAGAATGAACATGGCCGAGGAAGAAAAAATAAGCTGCCCGAAATGTAAGTCCACTCAAATCGTCATTCAAGAAAAAGGTTACAGCCCGGTGAAGGGGGCCCTGGGCGGCTGGGCCTTTGGTAAATTGGGTTTATTGGCCGGTTTTCATGGCAGCAAAAATATCATGCTGTATTGTCTGGGCTGCGGGCATGGTTGGAAGCATAAACCAGGGACGGATGAATTTAAAAAAACCGGGCCGGCTAATCCTAGTGCTGGCTCCAGTGCAGGCTCCAGTGCTGAGCTGGGTTATGGCCGGGGGATGGGCGATTACATTTCCTTGGCTAATGATGAAGTCATGGTAAAGATCTATGAAAAAGAGCTAAAAGATTTTAAACCAAAGTATTTAATGGATTGGTTTGAAATTTATATAGTCTATAATCCTCCCTTGTCGGTTTTTTTGTCCATTTTTGTGAGTATCGTCTTTAACATGTCTATTTTTATATCTTTTCCCTTGTGTCTTTTTGTGATAACTCCGTTTTTTTTCTATTTATGCCGCAGGTGGGGAGCTTGGCGGGAAAAGAAGGATTTAACCAATAAGGTCCGGGACATGAAAGAAAGCATCGCCAGGAGGAAAGCGGCCATACAGAGTAATTACCTCAAAAACACCTAAGCGGGGTAAGGGGGCCCTCTGGCCAGGCCTTTTTTAAAAAAGAGCGGGCCAGAGGTCTTTGTGGGGCCGGGCGATGACCACTGAGCTGACCAGGTTACCGTCCTGGCCAAGGCGTTCCTCGGCGGCTTTTTTGGCCGCCTCGACTTGGCCCAGTTCGCCGGTGAAGAAGACCTCACCCTTACCGCCCAGGCCGCGGGCTAGGCGGATATCAAGGAGGCTTACCCGGGCGGCTTTGGCCACGGTGTCGCCGGCCCGGATGGCCGAGATGGCGGCAAAGGTTTCTATCAGGCCCAGGGCTTGGAGCTGATCGACTTGGTTGGTACCGGTCAGGGCCGGGAGGACGCTGGGATCGACGTTGGTGATTATGTGAGATTCGACCAAAAAGTGGCCGGCCGCTTCGATGGCCTTGGTCACCGAGGTGGTCACGTTGGCCACCTGGCCGGAGACTATGGTCACGAATTTACCCGGACAAATGGGGGTGCCCAGGATCATGGTCACCTCCGAGGCTTTGAGCATCTCATCGGTGGCTTCCACGGCCACGGGGATGGTTTTAAATTCAACTAATCCTAAGGCTACGCTCATATTGGTTCCTGGCCAGGTCGAGATTGGGGCGGATCCAGAAAAATAATGGTTTTATTGGTTTTTTATGGCCCGGTCAGGGGGCCCCGGGGCTGAGGGGGCGGCCTGGTTGGGCTTTTTTTTAATCAGCCTGGATGGTAATCGAGACCGAGTCAACCGAGCTGACATGGCCAGACAGGCTGGCGTGTATGGGGGCCCCGGTGGCCTGGGGGGGCGGCGAGGCGATCAGAGTGCCTAGGCTGACCTGGTCGCCTGGTTTGACCGTGGGCCGGCTGGGCGCCCCCAGGTGTTGTTTTAGAAGCAGCCGGACCGAGTTGGGCTGGGACGGGTAGCTCTCAAATTTCGATTTTAAGGGGTCAAATCGGGCCAGAGACAGCTTTTGAATGAGTTTTGGTATGGGATAGCCTCTTAGCTGTCTGAAGCGATGTACGGCGCTATTAGGGGCCTTTATGAAGGCCTTGGCCACTTCGGGTCCCAGCTGACCTTTTAGCTCATGGTTGAGCCGCCAGGGCTGCAAACCCATGACGCAAGTTTGTTCGCATAGGCCGCACTCGCAGCAGAGAAAGACTTGACCGGCCCGTTGGAAGTTTTCCCCGGTTTGGCCGTAAGAAGCCAGGCGCATGATTTTATCGGGATTAAGATTATGGCCCAATAAAAACCTGGGGCAAAGTTCCGTGCAATAGGCGCAGTGGCAGCAACTGGTCTTGGCGATCCTCATCATTTGGGCCAGATCCCGGCTCTTGGCCAGGGCCACGGGGTGATCTTTGGGCAATACGATCAGGCCCTTGGTGGTTTTGGTGATGGGCGAGGAGAAATCGGTTTCCAGTTTACCCATCATCGGCCCGCCGGTAATGACCACCGGGTCAGGCACGGTGGCTTGTCCGGCCGCCTCAAGGACATGGGCGATGGAAGTGCCCAGGGGAACCCGGTAAGTGGCCGCCTTTTTGACGGCCCCGGTAATGGTTAGGTATTTGTGGGTAACCGGGGCCTCTCGGTAAACGGCCTCAAAGACGTTTAAAAGGGTCTCAACGTTTATGACCAAGGCCCCTTGGGCCAGGGGTAGGGCCCCCTCCGGGACCACCCGGCCCAGGACCTCGTAGACCAAAACCTGCTCGTCGCCCATGGGGTAACTATTGCCCAGGGTTTTTATGGATAAATTGGGCTGGTCTTTGATTTCCCGACTAAGGGCGCTTAGGGCCCCCTGGTATTTTTCTTTAAAGGCCAAAACCCCGCCCTGGGCGCCCAGCTGGGCCACCACGGTCGAAAGGGCCCTGACCAGTTCGTTGGCTCTTAGTTCGGCCAACTGCTGGTCAACTTTAAGCAAAGGCTCACACTCGGCCCCGTTAACCAGGACGTATTGCGGGCTGGAGGCTAGTTTTAGGGCCGTGGGAAAGCCGGCCCCGCCGGCCCCGACCACCCCGGCCGCCCTGACCTTGGCTAAAAATTGATCTTTGTTCATTGAGTTTTCAAAAGTCGCCATTTGCTTTAGTTACGAAAAAAGCCGAAAGGCTTTGGCTTTATTGCCCAAATCCCTGGGTTTTGGGGGGTTTCGCTTTATTGGCCAAAAACCAGGGTTTTGACCACCAGCGGGACCACTCGGCCGTTTGAGACGGCCTGGCCAATGTCAAGGTAATCGCCGTTTTCCACCTTGACCCCATCTAGGGAGAAGATTTTTTTCTGGGGCAGGGCCGCTTTTAAGCTCTGGCCCAGGCTTTTGGCCAAGTCATGTTCGGTCACTATGATTAAAAGGTCATTACCGCTTAGGTAATGGTCCAGGCCGTTTAAAATGTGATCGCGTAAGGAGAGCACTTGATCGTAGGAGGGATTTTTGGGCCCCTTAAAGGCCAGGGCCAGGGTCTGGTAAGCCCCGTCGGCCCCTTCCTTAAACCAAGCGATCCTTTGGGCTAGGCGCGAACTAAAATGCCGATAATCGTTGGCCTCGTCTTCTGGGCTTAGCTTTAAAATGGGCAGGTTTTTTAGGGGCAGTATTTCCGGGTGACTTAAGGTGACCGTTGAGCCGCTTAGTTCCAGGGAATTAGAGCCGGCCCCAACCACGGTGGCCCTGATGGTTTCCTTGGGGGTCAGGATGACCACCGAAGAAAAGTCCGCCGAGTTGACCACGGCCTGACCCAAGATGGGGCCAATGTCTCCGTAGACAAAGGGATCCTCGGGCATCTGACCGTAAATAAAATCAGCCACCCCGCCGGAGAAGGTCAGGCCAAAGAGATCGATCTTGGCCTTGAGCGGGTGGGCGGTAATCAAGAGATCGAGTAATTCTTGGGGGCCCTCAACCAAGCCCAGGGCCTGGGCCATGATCGAGGCCAGTTTTTGGCAGAGCTTTTCCAAATGGTTCAGGTCGGCCTTTTGCCCCTCAATAAATTTCAAACCTAGGTAATGGCCAAGTTGGGCCAATTTTGGCGAAACCCGGCCATAGCGCCCGTCTTTTCCGACCATGATCTGCCGGCCGCCAATGTCCAAACAGGAGGTGTCCAGGGGCGAGCCATCCAAAAACACGGCCAGGTTTGAGGTGCCCCCGCCAATGTCAAGATTGGCTAGGGCTTTGCCCGGAGTGTTTTTACTCATTTGGGCCGTGCCGGCCCCCCGTCCGGCCAAAATCGATTCCAAATCGCTCCCGGCCGTGGCCACGACAAAGTCCCCGGCCAGGCCGCTCATGGTCCTTAGGACGGCTTGGCTGTTTTCTTTTCTGGCCGTCTCCCCGGTGATGATGACCGCCCCGGCGCTGAGATCGGCCGGGGAAAAACCGGCCTTGCGGTATTCTTCTTCAATTAGGGCCAAAACCGCCTCGGTATCGATGATGGTCGGGGCCAAAAGCGGGGTAAAGTGAATGTCCCCTTGGTAGATAACTTTTTTTTCAATAATCTGGATGCGGGGTACCGAGGCGGCCCCGGCGATGTTTTCAACCATAAGGCGACTAAAAATGACCTGGGTGGTGGTGGTGCCCAGGTCTATGCCCACGCTGATTAGGCTCTCGCTCAAGGCCGCTTACCCTTAGATGCCCGAGTGTTCTGGGACAAAACCCTCGGGCAGATATTTAAACATGAGTACGTAAAATAAACTCGAGAGACGATTTAAGGCCATGATGAGGTCCTCTCTCTGAGTCTGGCCGGCGCTATCCTGGAAGGCCTCGGCCGCCGAGAGTTCCGTTTCCCTGACCGTGGCCCTAAGCTCGTTTAAGGCCACCGTTAAGGGGCCCATCTTCCAGGTCGATTTCATGTGCCGATGACCAAAATAAGTGACCGGGTTATGGCTTCTTTCTTTGATTTCCTGGGCCTCCCAGGAACAAAGCTTAATGTCCTGGAGCCTTTCGCCCCTTAATTCGGCCGGCAACAAGCTTCTGGTAAAATTAAGTATTTCCTCTAGATCGCTAACGAAGTCATGGCGGCCCATTTGGGCCCCAATAAGCTGGGCGGAAATGATCTTAGCGCATAGGAGATCGAGTTTACCCCTAAACCTGATGATCGGGTGATTTTTGGCCACCAAATCGCGCCCCTTTAGGTGGGTTAAGCCCTCGGGTTTTTTCTCTAAAATTTCCCCCTTGGGCCCAATAAAAGAGCCCGGGGGCAGGGTCTTAAAGGCGGCGTCTTTGACCCCAGGGCTCTGGGCTTCGAAAATGGGCCTAATGCCCCGTTCCTTTAAAAAATCCAGGGCGGCCGGGGTGGGCAGGGTACCGGCCTCAATGGGGTAGGTCTGGACCGTTTGGTTCATGAGTTTTCGTCTAAGTTCACTTTCGGTCAAAACGGCCATGGTTCAAATCCCTCGAATAAAGGCCCTAAGTAAAAAATATTTTTTTTACTAAAAAATGGGC
>JAITJP010000086.1 GCA_031278835.1 Deltaproteobacteria bacterium | reverse complement strand
TAATCGGCCAAAGGAGAACGGGATCAGCTTGGTCAAAACTTGGGCTTTAAACGGCCGCCTTGGGGCCTAGGAGCTCTTTGGAGAGCTAGACCCTCCTTTGGGGGGGGTATATCCTTCCAGTTGGAAAATGGGCTTCATAAGCTATCGGGGGCCATTTTTAGACTTGGTCATCTGAAACCTACATGGGCCGGCCAAGAGAAATTTTATCATTTTCATCCGTGAAATTAAGCAAGCGGATATTAAGCCCATCAACTTGTCGAAAGCCAGGTTTTAACCTTACATAATCACGTATATTTCACCTTTTTTGTTTCTCGGGAGTTTATTAACTATCTTGAAACCAAACTGGTCAAGCCCTATAATCAATTCATGAATTCAATTTCCACCTAACCTTCTTTAAAACGGATAATGGTTTTTGTTGGGTTTACGATTGGCCTTTATTTTAGAGGTTTTCCTTTTTTTTAGACAATAGCTAGGGCATCTTTTTTTTCTATATTTTTTTTGTTTTTCCCTTCGATCGCGGTCGGAGGATTGTCTAGGTCAAGTTATGAGCACAGATTATTTAACGGCAAAATCGGCGGTCCTATTTGAGGAAGCCCAAAAATATATTCCTGGCGGGGTCAATAGTCCAGTCAGGGCTTGCCAAGCCGTTGGAGCCAGTCCAAGGTTTGTCAAAAAAGGCCAAGGGGCTAGGCTATACGACGAGGATGGCCGGGAGTATCTGGACCTGGTGGGTTCCTGGGGGCCGCTTATTTTCGGTCATTGCCCACCTTCGGTCATAAAAGCCATAACCGAGGCGGCTAAAAACGGCACGACCTTTGGGGCCCCAACCGAGGCCGAGACTAGGCTAGCGGCCTTGATCAGCGAAAACGTCCCCTCCATGGAGATGGTTCGCTTGGTCAGTTCCGGAACCGAGGCGGCCATGAGCGCCATTAGGTTGGCCAGAGGCGCCACCAGTCGGGACAAGATTGTCAAGTTCGAGGGCTGTTACCACGGTCACGCCGATAGTTTACTCGTGGCCGCTGGTAGTGGAGTGGTGACCCAGAGCATACCTGGGAGTTTGGGGGTTCCCAAGGCCCTGGCCGAACTTACCATCACCTGCCCTTACAATGATTTGGAGGCCCTAGAGCAGAGATTTAAGCTGGCCGGGCCAGAAATCGCCGCGGTCATAGTTGAACCGGTGGCCGGAAACATGGGTCTTGTCTTACCCAAGGATGGTTTTTTACAAGGCTTGGCCGAACTATGCCAAAAATATGGGGCCCTTTTTATTTGCGATGAAGTCATAACCGGCTTTCGGCTTGGCCTGGGAGGGGCCCAGGAACTCTACCAGATAAAACCCGATTTAACGGTCCTAGGCAAGATTATTGGCGGGGGACTGCCTTTGGCCGCTTTTGGCGGCAAAAAGGCCTACATGGAGCTATTAGCCCCATTGGGGGGCGTCTATCAAGCCGGTACCCTGTCCGGAAATCCCTTGGCCGTGGCCGCGGGCATAGCCGCCATTGAGAGACTTCAAAGCGAAGAACCCTACGGACGGATTAACCACATGTCGGCCCGCTGGGCCGAAGGCCTAAGGACCCTGGCCAAGGACAAGGGTCTCCCGGTTACCGTAAACCAGCTGGGTTCAATGTCAACCATATTTTTTACCCCAGACCCGGTCTACGATCTGGCCACGGCCAAAAAAAGTGACCTTAAACTTTACTCCGCTTGGTTTAGGGCCATGTTGGAACTAGGCGTCTGGCTCCCACCCAGTCAGTTTGAGAGCCTTTTTATTTCGGCCGGTATACTTTTTAGCGAAGTTGACGATCTTTTGGAAGCCGCCGAAAAAGCCCTGGAAAGCCTTTAAAAACGAAAACCTACCATTAAATTTTACCATCCCGGGAATAGCTAGGGCGGCGGAATAATTTTACTGGCCCTTTAATCGATTTCTGGATAACGGGATTATTTTACGTTTTTATATATACTCATAAATTTATTTACTTAAATAAACAAATTTTCTGTTAAATAATCTTAGTTTTAAGAAACTTAAGTTGATTTATAAGTGATTGGAATTGGGCGGATTTTGCCAGTCAAAGGACGCTGTGGGGCTTTTAGACCGATTACCGGGCCAAAGGGAGTTAGGGGTTGAATGGAGAGTATTTATTCATTCGCTCAATAAGCACGGTCTTGACCTGATTGCCTGGGCTCTGGTAGATCCAAAACTTGCCCTTTAAAGGCCCGCCAAGGGGCCTGGGAGGCTTTACAGACCCACAAATCTATATTTGGGCGGATTTTCCGGCCAAAGGCCGCTGGGGGCCTTTTAGACCGATTACCAGGCCAAGGGGAGTTGGGAGTTGAATAGGCAGAATTGGCTTTTTCAATTTTTTAGAAAATTGAAAAAGCCTCGACCGGTTAAGATCGAGGCTTTTTCGTTGTATAGAAGGAAGTAAGCGAGAAAGCCCTCCCGAAAACCAAAGGGGAAAACGGGAGGGGATTTGGGCCATCTAGGAGGCGATAGGGCTGGGCCGCTAATGGGGGGAAGCCATGGTTTTTAAGGAGCTTCCCGTGGGGCCACCATGGGCTAGCCGGCGGCCGGGCTGATCCGGGCCGGGGCTGGCCCGGTCAGGGGCAAGCGGCGGAAGGCCAACTGGCCGATTGGTCATGGGGCCGCTTTGGCTAGGCGGCGCCGGGGGCCAGGGGGCGGCTAGGAACCTAGAGGCAAAATGGACCCGGCTTGGGAAAATTTTTAGGTAAATTTTAGGCGGCCCAAGGTCGGGGTGAAGCTTGGGAAAGCTTAGATGTCCAGCCAGCTCTGGCTAAACAGGGAGTGACCCAGGATGACCTTGGCCGTCTTGACCACGTCGGCTTCTTCCTTTTTGAGGGACGGGAGGTCGTATTCTTTGCCGTCCATGACCCCGTAAACTAGGTCAACGAACCAAGGCATCTTGCCGGCGCACAGATCCATGATGGTGGAGTCAAAGGCGTCAACGATGCAGCTATACATGCCATTACGCTGAAGCATGCACAGGTAGACCTGGTTTAGGATGGGGCGAAGGTGATCCGGGTTGCCGTTCGAGATGTTGGAAAGGCCATTGGTCGACTTGACCACGGCGCCGGCATCCAGGGCATCAACGATAGCGGGCAGCATCTGGAAAAACTCGAGGTTGTTCATCAGCTGTTCTTGCTGGATGTTAACCGGGGTGATGATGGGGTCGACCCAGGCGGTGGAAACGGGGATTTCCAGGGCTTGGGCGGCCATGAGCAGTTCGGTGGTCAGCTCGGCCCTTTCGTTGGCGTCCCTGGCCATGCCGGTGGGACCCCACATCAAGGCCACCCAGTCGGCGTTAAAGGCCTTGGCCAAAGGCAACATGGCGTTGTAACGCTCGGGGCGACACATGATTGAGTTAATGAGGGGCGGCTTCTTACAGACCTTCAAGCCGGCCTCGATGGCGTCTATGTTAGAGGTGTCCAGAACGACGGGGATGTCGGTCACCTCTTGGACGATATTGACGACCCAAGGCATAAGCTCAGCGCCGTTCTTTTTGGCCGGACCCAGGTTGATATCGACATAGTCTGGTTGGGCCTTGACGATATTTTCGGTCATCTCGCGGACCGGACCGGGATCCTTGTCCTTAAAGGCCGCGCCGACCTTCTTATTGATGACGTTCAGGTTTTCGGCGATCGTGTACATGTACTT
>JAITJP010000296.1 GCA_031278835.1 Deltaproteobacteria bacterium | reverse complement strand
AAAAATCTTTCCCAACCAAGCCCTGACTGGCTTTTTGGAGTTTTTTGTTACCTGGGCGGCCCCGGCCATTAAGGCTTGAGGGTTTTTAAAATTTTCGTTTTTTCGGTTTTGATTTTAGTTTTTCTAAAAAATCTTACCCAGCTAAGCCCTGACTGGCTTTTTGGAGTTTTTTGTTACCTGGGCGGCCCCGGCCATTAAGCCAAAAACGCTTTTTGGAGTTTTCGTTTTTCGGTTTTGATTTTTTAGTTTTTCAAAAATCTTACCCATCCAAGCCCTGACTGGCTTTTTGGAGTTTTTTGTTACCTGGGCGGCCCCGGCCATTAAGCCTAAAAACGCTATTTGGATTTTTCGTTTTTCGGTTTTTTCGATTTTTAGTTTTTCCAAAAACCTTACCCAGCCAAGTTCTGACAGGCTTTTTGAATTATTTTGTTACCCAGACGGCCCCGGCCATTACGCCAAAAAAGTTTTGTAGTTTTCGTTTTTCGGTTTTGATTTTTTAGTTTTTCAAAAACCCTTACCCAACCAAGCCCTGACAGGCTTTTTGAATTTTTTCGTTACCCTTGACGGCCCCGGGCATTATGCCTAAAAAAGCTTTTTGTAGTTTCCGTTTTTCGATTTCTTAGTTTTAGTTTTCCAGGCCCTCCCGGCCACCAATTTACGTAAGCCTTTTTGAAGTTTTTATCAGTCAACCCTGGCGACCCTGACAAATAAGCCCAAAAGGCCCTTTACGATTATCTTTACCAGCGGCCGGACAGCCCCGGCACCTAAACACCTAGCTTTTTTTACGAATTTTTAGCCAATTTTTACCAGGTTCGCCCGGCTAAAAAATTAAAAAATCAAAAAACAAAAAAAACCCTCACCGGTAAGCCAAAAATCGCTTACCGGGCCTTTCAAGTAACCAACAAACCGCCTTGGCCGGGTAATCAAATTAAAAACCAGCGGCCCAGGAATTTAATCTCTAAGTTTTTGTTTTTAACGACAAGTGATTTAGAGCCCGGCGCCTAGGAATAGCTTTTGGGGATTTTGAAGTTGACCACTGAAATTAAAAATCATAGCCACCCGCGGGGCAGGGAAAATCCAGGGGAAGGTTTGTCCGGAGAGGAAGGCCGGGCCTTGAAGGCTTCGGCGGACAAGGAAGGGCGCTCTTTTGGGGGAAAGGTCTGGGCCAGTTCGGAGGGCCTTAGCGGGAGTAGTTTGACCCCGGCCTTAAAGCAGTTTTTTGAAGCCAAAAGGCAGGTGCCGGACTCGATATTGTTTTTTCAAATGGGGGATTTTTACGAGCTTTTTTTTGAAGACGCTACCTTGGCCGCCCCGTTATTGGATTTGGCCCTAACCAGTAGGCAAAAAATCAATGGCTTGGCCGTGCCCTTGTGCGGAATACCCTTATCAACGGTTGACAATTACGCCAATCGTTTGGTGGCCCAGGGCTACAAGGTCACCATTTGCGACCAGATTGGCAAATTTGGACCCGGCATGGGCTTGGCCAATAGGCAAATTACCAGGATAGTAACCCCGGCCACGGTTTTAAGCCAGGACAGCGCCCCCAGGGCCAAGTATCTGGCCGCCTTTTATCGGGAAGATGACCAGTATTCTTTGACAGCCGTGGATCTGTCAACCGGAGATTTCGCCGCCGGCAGGTTTAATGACTTTGCTGCCTTTCAAACGGCCGTAAGAACGCTTGAACCCTCGGAAATCGTTATAGATTCTGAGACTTACGACAATGTCAAAAATTTCGCCGGGTCATTGGAGGTTTTGGTGACCAGCTTGTCGCCAGAGAACTTTGACCCGGAGCTGGGTCGAAGCGAGCTTATTTCGGCCCTGGGGGCTGAAATAGGCCAAAAGGTCTTTACCGGCTGGCCCGGCTTATTGGCGGCGGCCGGGGCCACCTTGGCTTATTTAAAAGGCCTAACTGGGGGTAAAGGCTTAAGGCATCTATCGGAACCCCGGCTTTTGTGGGAACGCGGCTTTATGACCCTAGACGAGTCAGCCACCAGGAATTTAGAACTTTTCAAATCTTCAAGAGACGGCAGCGAAAAAGCCGCCCTAATCGCCCAAATCGATAGAACCAAAACCCCCATGGGGGCTAGGCTCATTAGGGATTATCTGGCCAGACCCTTAATCGACCGAGAGCAAATTGTCAATAGGCTCTTGGCCGTGGAAAATTTATTAAGCGACCTTTTTACCAGAAACGAGTTAATTGACAAGCTTGGACGATTGGGCGACTTGGAAAGGGCCTTAAGTAGGCTCACCTTGGCTAGGGGCACGGTGAGGGATCTGGTAACGGTTCGGACGGCCCTGGAAACGGCCCCAAAGATGAAAGACATCTTGGTTGGGAGTGAGGCCAGTCTTTTAAAAGCTCTGGGAGAAGACTTGGAGCCGCTCGAAAAGCTTTTAAAGAAAATCAAAATTACCCTGGTCGATGAGGTGCCCTTGGGCGCCAGTGAATCGGTTATCAAAAACCGACTAAGTCCCGTTTTAGACGATCTAAGGGAACTTGAAAGCGGGGGCCTTAAAGCCATAGCCGCCTTGGAAGCCTCGGAAAAAAAGAAAACCGGCATTAACGCTTTAAAGGTGGGTTACAACCGGGTCCACGGATACTATCTGGAAGTCACCAATCTAAACATCAATAACGTTCCCAAGGACTGGACCAGAAAACAAACCCTGTCCGGGGCCGAGAGGTACGTCACCGAAGAGCTCAAAGTCTGGGAAGAAAAGATTTTAACGGCTGGGGAAAAAAGACGGGAACTGGAAACCAAGATCTTAAACCATTTGAAAGAGACCGTGGCCCAGGAGGTCACCAAGCTAAAGGCCCTGGCCCAAGTTTTCGCCCAAACGGACGTTTTTTGCGCCTTGGCTGAGAGCGCCGAGAATCTGGGTTGGGTTAAACCCACCTATACCGAAGACAACCTAATCGACATTACCGGAGGTAGGCACCCGGTGGTGGAGCGTTTTCTTCCAGCCGGGGAGACCTTCGTTTCCAACGACGTCAGGCTTTCTCACTCGGAAAGACTGCTTATCATCACCGGACCCAACATGGCCGGAAAATCCACGGTCCTAAGGCAAACCGCCCTAATCGTCATCTTGGGCCAGATGGGCTCCTTCGTGCCCGCCCAAAAAGCCCTCCTCTCGGTTAGGGATCGGGTCTTTACCCGGGTCGGGGCCTTTGACGATCTGGCCAGGGGCCAGTCAACCTTTATGGTCGAGATGAGCGAAACGGCCAGGATTTTGAAAGAAGCCTCCAATCGTAGTCTGGTCATCTTGGACGAGGTTGGCCGAGGCACCTCGACCTATGACGGCTTGGCCATCGCCTGGGCCGTGGCCGAATATCTCCACGACTTGGGCGGCCTGGGGGTTCCCACCTTATTTGCCACCCATTACCACGAGTTAACCGAACTGCCCCGCCACAAGACTTTGGCCAAAAACTTTAACGTCTCGGCCAAACGCTGGGGTCAGACGGTCTTGTTTTTAAGAAAACTCGTCCCCGGCGGGGTTAACCGCAGT
>JAITJP010000290.1 GCA_031278835.1 Deltaproteobacteria bacterium | reverse complement strand
ATTGATAGCCCAAACCCTCCAGTAAAAGCTCGCCCATAGCGGCCAGGCCTTGGAAAAAAGAAGTTTTTTTAGCCAAGTTTGGTAAATTTCAAGTTTCATAAATTTCAAGTTACGTAAATCCAGAGTTTTGTAAAGCCTTGGTTCAGAAATCTTTGTTTTTTAAGACTAAATTAAGATTTATTTTATCGATTATGCTTAATTTAAACTTACTTGAATAAGTAAGTAAGTTTTAAAAACCCTTGCTTAAAAATTTACCTTTTTTTTAACTTGTTTAAAAGGCGGCTTTATGGCCAGATCGGGTCATATTGAGATTTGCCGTTTAAACGGCCACCAAGGGGCCTAGAAGCTCTCGCGGTCCTTGGCCTAGAGGTGTGTGGCCCGATCAGATGGAAAAGCTCACCGTGGGGCGATATGGCCCCTTTATCGGCCTATTTTTAAGCGCTCTGAGCTTTTCGGATTTTGAGTAAAAAAAAAGCCTAGGCCTGGCCAATTCTCCTCGAGGCTTTCGCCTTGGCTCAGTCTTACTTGGGTTTGGCTTACCATGACGGAAAGGGCCTAGAAAAAGACCTGGCCCAGGCCCTTTATGACTGGCGCCTGGCCGCCGAGCCGGGCCTGTCCCAGGCTCAGGTTTTATTGGGCACGGCCTACCACAATGGCCCTGGGCTGGAAAAAGATCTAAAGCAGGCCGTCCGCTATTATAATTTGGCCATAGATGGTGGTAACCAAGAAGCCAGGGAAAAACTCGGTGAATTTGGCGGCCAAAAAAGCCAACTAAAAGCCCAAAGGCCGCCTGTTGGTAAAAAATAAGTTTTTCTTTTTGTCTTACTTAAATAAGTAAGTAAGTTTAAAAATACCTTAGTCAAATATTTACTTTTTGCCCATCTTGATTAATCGGCGGCTTTATGGCAAGATCGGGCCATATTAAGATTTGCCCTTTAAAGGGCCGCCCTGGTCTTTTAGTCGCCCCTTTCCAGGAAAGGCGCTGACCGGCCCTTGCCCTTTAAAGGGCCTCTAGGGGCCCTGGAAGCGCTTTGGAGGCCTAGACCCACCTGGGACCCGATCGGGACTTTCAAAGCTGGCCTGGGGCCCATAATGACCGTTTATCGGCTTATTTTGAAAAGGTCTGAGCTTTTCTGATTTTGAGTTTAAAAAAGCCTAAATCAAATCAAACTGATGGTCTATTTTTGCTTTGACCAAAATACCAAAATGGAGAGCCATGTCCGACGATTTTTCATTTGATCCCAACCAAGAGAGTCCCGAAGACCTTTTTGAAAAGGGAAACTATTATTATTTTAGAAAAAATGGCAAAAATGATTTTAAAAAAGCCCTAAAGTTCTGGCAACTGGCGGCGGAAAAAGGTCACCCTGGCGCCCAATTACTGGTCTCTCAAGCTTATCTCAAGGGTGATGGCCTAAACCGCGATCTTCAAGCTAGCTATGACTGGCTGGTTAAATCCGCCCAAGGGGGCAACCTCGATTCACAGACCCTCTTGGCTAAGGCTTACCTAAGCGGCCAGCCTTACCAAGAAAAGAACCTCTCCAAAGGCCTTGAATTACTTCATGAGGCGGCCGATCAGGGGCAACTTGAGGCTCAGCTAAGCCTAGCCAGAATGTATACCAAGGGCAAAAACCTCGAGCAAAGCCTGGCCCAGGCCGCCAAATATTGGCTCCTGGCCGCCAACCAAGGCCATAAAGAAGCTCAACTTAAAATAGGCCTGGCCTACCAAAACGGCGACGGGGTCGAAAAAGACCCGGTCCAAGCGGTTAAATTCTTTCGTCAAGCGGCCCTACAGGGCGAGCCCAAGGCTCAGCATTTTGTAGGCCTGGCTTACCTTTACGGCGACGGGGTCGAAGAAGACCCCTTCCAAGCCTTTAAATACTTTCAGCTGGCCGCCAACCAAAACCTGATGGAGGCTCAGCATTATGTGGGCTGGGCTTATTCTGAAGGGGTGGGGGTGAAATTAGACCCGGCCCATGGCCTTAAATACTGGCGCCTGGCCGCCGAGCAAGGTTTTCCCCCGGCTCAACTGTGTTTAGGCAATGCCCACCTTAAGGGCCTGGTGGTCAAACAAGACCTCGAAAAAGCCGTTAAATACTGGCATCTGGCCGCCGACCAGGGCCAACTCGACGCTCAGTTCAATCTTGCCCAGAGCTATTATCATGGGCGAGGCCTAAAAAAAGACCTGGACCAAGCCGTAAAATACTGGCTTCTGGCCGCCGAACAGGGCCATCTCGACGCTCAGTTCAACTTAGGCGTCGTATATTTTACCGGGGATGGAGTTGAAAAAGACCTGGCCCAGGGCCTTAAATATACTAAAATGGCGGCCGATAGTGGTCATTTGATTGCCACTTTTAATTTAGGTCAAGCTTACTATCATGGGCACGGAGTGGAAAGGGATCGGCATAAATCCTTTGAATACTTCCGCCATGCGGCTAATCAGGGCCTGAGCGAGGCTCAGTTTTGTTTGGGCCTGCTCTACCATGACGGACATGGGGTTGAAAAAGACCTCGGCCAGGCCGTTAATTTGTGGCTTCAGGCGGCCCATAAGGGCAATCAGCAGGCTCAGCTTTATTTAGGTCAGGCTTACCAAAATGGAGATGGGGTGGAAAAAAATCTAGCCCAGGCCTTCAAATACTACAAACAGGCCGCGCAAAATGGCCACAAGGAAGCTGAGGAAAAACTCCGCGATTTGGAGCCCCAATTAGTCATCTAAAAACCCCAAAGGCCGCCCATTCGTGAAAAAGCTCTTATTTGTTCTCACCTAATTAGCTTACTTAAATAAGTGAGCTAATTTGTATCGTTTTATTGACTAAATAACCCCTACCGGCCCTTGGTTTAATTTAGGTCTTTTTTCACTGGCCCATGGTCAAAGCAAACTCTGTCAAAGGGCCTTTTTTTTCTTTTAAGCAAAATTTTGCCCTCCCAGATAAGCCGCTTGGTTCGCTTATTTAAGTTTAAGGCCTAACTGGCCTATCTTTTTAAGCCAGCCAAGCGGCCATTTTTTTTAGTGCCCCTAAGATTTTTTTTACCAAGCCTGACTTTTTTTCTATGAAAAAAAAAATTTCTGCCCCCTCCATCCAGCCAAGCCCGGCCTAGTTTTAGCCCTAAATATTCGCCCCTTTGACTTTAGGTCGCCCAGGGATTTTTCATAACGGACAAAGCTTCAGCCTTTCAAAATTTAAACCACGTGTCTCCAGCCATGGCCTATATTGCCCATATTTAAGCTAGGTTAGAGTTTAAACTTATCTTGGCCACAAGCTGGTTGAGCTTTTGAGCCCGAGCTTGGTAAGCGAGTTTTTTGGCCAGGGCTTTTGGCCAGGGGTTTGGAGGGCGGCTGGTTTGGGGCTTTTGGGCTGGCCATTGGGCCAGATTTAAGGAGCCTGGCTTGACGTTGACTTACCCGGGGGTGTTAGGTATCATATTGGTGAATATAAAGTGAAAATTAGTTATCCAGGCTAGTTTGCCATAGATTTCACGCTTAATCTAATTGTTCCGTATGGGTTATTTAAGGTAATTAACGGTAATTTGGTTTAGTTAAGGGTGATTTGTCATTAGAAAAGGTGATTTTGGCCTAGGGAATGATTGGAAAGCCATTGGATTGGGTTTTTTTAGGGGGCAACGGACTTGTTTTTTTTTTATCTTGCCGGGAAAGGCTTGGCGTAAGGGCTAGTTATGAATACCATCCTGGTGGCATGTGAGACAATCCAAGACGAGATCATGAGGGTCCTTGAGGAGAACGGCTTGAGCTATCCGGTAATTTGGCTTGAGGGCGGTCTACACAATAACCCGGATAATTTAAGGGCCAGGATGGTGGAGGTTTTTAAACAAGCCGAGGGGCGCTGCGAAAAACTTTTGGTCTCGCTTGGCTATTGCGGGGGCGGGGTCTCGGAACTCAAGACGGGCAATTATTTGACCGTCTTGCCCTTGGTGGACGATTGCATCTCGCTTTTATTGGGTTCCATGAAGGCCAGGAGCGA
>JAITJP010000274.1 GCA_031278835.1 Deltaproteobacteria bacterium | reverse complement strand
CTTGGCTTTCTCTAAAAAATCAAATCTTTCTTGGGCCATAAATTTACAAAATTTAATAAATGATTACCAAAGTCAGACCATAAAACCATTATTTTCAAATAAAGAAGATTGGGAACTTTTAAGTGAGTCAGCTAAAAAAGTTGATCTTAAAAAAGTTTTTAAGTCAAAAAGATATGTTTTTGATCAGTTATATGATCTACAAAATGAAGCTCCTAGCAAAGATAAATTTCAATACAATAAAAAAAAAGGCCTAAGCTTTGAAGATTTTGCCACAGCTTTAGTCTGGACCCGTGGATCAGATATTCCTAAAGATAAATATAAATTTTTAGCTTTTATGATGTCTCAAAAGGCAGTTCGTTGTTATGAATTAGTGGATTATTATGGAATTACCGATGAAGATTTTATTATGGCCTTGTCAAAAGTCGAGCCTGGAGTTTTTCGTTATGAATTAGGTTGGAAGTTATGGCATCAAAAGCTAAAAATTGAACCCATCCCGCCTTTACCCCTCAAATACTGGAGACCAAAGACCCAGTGATTTTAGCCTGGATCAGGGCAAAGTTATAAGGGCTCCCAGGCTGGCCTAAGGACCGTTTAAAGGCCCACAGGCTCTTGAGGCCTATTTTTTGAGACCTCACCAGGTCGCCCCCAAGTCGCCCCCAAGTCGCCTTAGCCTGGATTTAGCGCCGGCTTAGTCGCTAAAAACGAAAAAACCAGCCTTAATCTTTGGCTAAAGCTTAATTCAAAACCTATATTTTTGGAGTCCTTCCAGGCTTAAGCCGGATCGGCTGATATTTTTATTTGAGTAAATAATCATTAATGGTCTAAGCTTAAATTTTGCTTTAAAATTCAAGAGTACTTTAACCTTACTGGCTTTATGGCCCGGTAAGGTTTTTTTTTTTTGGAGGGGGAGGAGTTTTGATTAAATGAAAAACTTAAAAATAAACTTAAGGGGCCAAGGAAAAAGAAGTTTTTTTAGCCATTAGTGTTAGGGGCGGAGGTCAATTTTGGCCATGATTTTGGGCAATATCTCTGGGGCCTGGACTTATCGGCCTGACTTTTTAGTTTATTGCAATTAAGTCTCATTAATGTTAAGCTATTTTTTGGTAACCAAAAAATAGTTATCTTTCTATGCGGGTCTTTTTCTCCAGGCAAGATCGAAAATAAGGCTTTTTATTGGCCGGGTTTGATTAAATGGAAAAAGCCGCTGGGAGTTTTTTTTTAAAGCGATAGCCCTTCATGGCCGACCGAGGCGCTTAGGGGCTAGTGGCCGCTACAATTGGGGTCGGGGCTATGGGGGATGAAATGGAAAAAAAAGGGCCTGGAGCTGGTTATGGCTTCGCCGATGAGGAAAAACCCAAGAAAGGGCCAAGAGGGGCCAGTCAGTATGGGCGGCTTTGGCGCTTAGCTAGGCCGAGAAAATGGACCTTTGTTTTGTCGGGAGTATTGTCAATACTTTCGGCGGCCCTTAGTTTGGCCCCGTATGTCTTGATCTCGCTTTTAATCGCCTTGGCCGTAAACCAAGAGCTGCCTTGGGGCTTTAAACATGAGCGCATGATTGATTTGGCCATGCTTTTCGCCCTTTTGGTCATTTTAAGATACGGGCTTTTTTTCTCGTCGCTTATTTTGTCGCATCTGGCCGCTTTTGACATCTTGTATCGGCTAAGAACGGATATCTGCGCCCATTTGGGGCGTTTATCCATGGGCTATTTTGGGCTAAGGCGCTCGGGCCAAATCAAGAAAGTTTTCGCCGAGGACGTGGACGAGCTGGAGATATTTTTGGCCCATCATATCCCGGACTTGGTGGCCGCCCTGGTTCAACCCCTGGCCGTGGTGCTTTGTTTGTTTGTTTTTGACTATCGTTTGGCCTTGGTGGCCTTAATCCCATTACCTTTGGCCTTTTTTCTCCAGGCTAAGGCTTTTGGGCGAGATAAGGGCACCGGCTACATTGAGCAATATCACCAGGCCCTGGAAGACATGAACGGCAGCATCATTGAGTATATTCGGGGCATGCCGGTGGTAAAAATCTTTAACCAGACCACGGAATCATTTACCGCCCTAAAAGCCGCCGCTTTGGCCTATGAGGATTGCGCCTCCAGGATCTCCAGGCTCATGGCCCCGACCTGGGCCATGTTTGTGGTCACCACCAGCTCGGGGCTGTTTTTTATATTACCCTTTGGGCTTTGGTTTTACGCCAAAGGAACTTTGGCCTTTTCCACCTTGAGCCTTTTTTTAATGCTGGGTTCGGCCTATATGGCCCCGGTTTTTAAGCTGGCCATGGTCGGCGGACAATTAAGGCAGCTTTTGGAGGGCCTAAAGCGGGTCGAGGCCATCTTGGAGGAGCCGCCCTTAAAAAAAGCCCAGGAGCCCAAAAAAGGCCAGGGCTTTGAGCTTAAATTCAATGAGGTCAGCTTTAAGTACGGTAATCAGAAGCTTTTGGAAAAAGTCAGTTTTACCTTGCCCGAGGGCCGGATTTACGCTTTGGTCGGACCAAGCGGGGCCGGAAAAAGCACCCTGGCTAGGCTAATCGCCCGCATGTGGGAGGTCAACCAGGGCTCCATTACCATCGGCGGGGTTGACCTCAGGGACCTGGCTATGGAGGATCTCATGGACACGGTCTCCATCGTTTTCCAGGAAACTTTTGTTTTTTCCGATACGGTCCGGTAAAATATCAAAATGAACTCAATTGAGGCCAGCGATGAGGCCGTTTTAAAAGCGGCCGAGGCGGCCCAGTGTCTGGACTTTATTAACCGGATGCCCCAGGGCCTGGACACCATGATTGGCGAGGGCGGCCAGGTTCATCTCTCGGGCGGGGAAAGGCAGCGCCTTAGTTTGGCCAGGGCTTACCTTAAAAACTCACCGATCATTATCTTGGATGAGGCCACGGTTTACAATGACGCCGAAAACGAGTCCAGGATCCAAAAGGCCTTTAGCTCGCTTATGGCCGGAAAAACCGTCTTGGTCATCGCCCATCGCCTGTCCACGGTCACTGACCTGGACCGGATACTGGTCATGGAAAAAGGCGCTTTGGTCCAAGAAGGGCGCCACGAGGAGCTTTTGGCTCAAGATGGCTTGTATAAAAACCTATGGCTGGCCCATGAAACCGCTCTGGGTTGGAAGTTGTAAGAATTCCAGCCCGCCTGGCCCCGGGGTCAGGGGGGCTGTCCGGGAAAGGGAAATAAAATGCTAAAAACCATTCGGGCCCTGGCCGGGGATCTAAAAACCCTAAGATTTTTAACCCTACTCCAAATAATTCACGCCATTTTGACCGGGCTGCCGACCATCATCTTGTTTTTGGTCATTAAGGAACTCATTAAAGCCAGGGCCGAGGTTGATTACCGGCAATTGGCTTTTTATTGCCTCCTAATTGCCTTAATCATGATCGTAAACGTTTTCTTGGCCATGAGACTTTATGTTTACAACTTCGTGGAGAGCTATAAAATTACCACCAAAACCAGGTTGAGACTAGCCGATCATTTGCGCCTTTTGTCTTTGGGCTTTTTTAAACGCCGGGATCCCGGGGATATTTCCTCATTGATGCTCCAGGACATGAACAAAGTCGAGCATATTTTTAGCCATTTTTTTACCGAAATGGTGGCCTCGGTGGTTTTACCCCTAATGCTGGGTCTGGGCTTACTGAGCCAGAACCTGGGGCTTACGGCCATCATGGTGGCGGCGGCCCTCCTGGCCGTGCCGCTCTTAATTTATGGCCAAAAAGCCATTAGCCGCTTGGGACGAAAGAATATCGAGTCCAGAAATCGCTCGACTTCAAGGTTATTGGAGTACCTTCAGGGCATAAACGTTTTTAAGGCTTTTTCCATGACCGGCCGGGCCTTTGTTCGTTTGGATAAGGCCTTGCTTAGCCAAAAAAGCGACTGTATTAAGCTGGAAGTGGCCACCGGCTTACCAGTAAGCGGTTTTGGCCTAATTTTAGATCTGGGGCTGGTGCTTTTATTGACCGTGGCCACGGCCCTTTTATTTAAAGGCACTTTGCTTTTGCCAATTTTTGTGCTTTTTGCCGTGGTGGGCATAAAATTCTTTGAGCCTTTACTTAATTTTGCCGTGTTTTTGTCGGAAACCCGCTACATGACTCTGGCCGCCCAACGCCTCTCGGCCGTTTTTGCCGAAAAACCCCTAAGCGAAAGCGCCCAGCCCAAAAAACCAACTCATTACGACATCGTCTTTGACCAGGTCAGTTTCGCTTACCAGCCTGACCAGCCGGTCATTTCCGATTTTAGTCTAACCTTTCCACAGGGGGCCATGACCGCCTTGGTTGGGCCCTCGGGCGGGGGCAAGACCACCATTACCAGCCTCATGGCCCGCTTTTGGGATCCCGACCAAGGAAAAATTTCCATAGGCGGCTGTGATTTAAGGGAAATCGAAAACTCGGATTTAAACGCCCTTTTTAGTTTCGTATTTCAGGAGGTTTATCTCTTTCAAGACACCATCTTGGAAAACATCAAAGTGGGCCATCAATCGGCTAGCCGAGAGGAGATCATCGAGGCGGCCAAAATAGCCCGTTGTCACGATTTCATTATGGACCTAGATGAGGGTTACCTGACCAAGATTGGCGAAGGCGGGGCCACCTTATCGGGCGGGGAGAGACAAAGAATTTCCATGGCCCGGGCTATTTTAAAAAAGGCCCCCATAGTCGTCTTGGATGAGGCCACGGCCTCATTGGATCCGGAAAACGAGCTAAACATTCAAATGGCCATATCGGCCTTGGTTAAAAACAAAACCCTAATCGTCATCGCCCATAGATTAAAAACCGTGGTCGGGGCCAACCAAATCGTGGTTTTGGAAAAGGGACGAATAGGGGAAAGGGGCAGCCATGATGAGCTTTTGGCGGCCAAGGGTTCTTATTGGGCCCTTTGGCAAGAGCAGCTAAAAACCGGCGGCTGGAAGTTTCCCAAAAAATAAGCCCAAAACCCAGAGCGGTTGACTTTTTGGCCAGGGCCAAAAAGATTAAGCGGAGCCCATAAAATAAAAGGGCTGGGGAGAGCTTTTAAAGCCAAGGCCAGGGCCTTTTAAAAAAAGTTAATCCACCCCGAGGGCCTTTTGTGGTAACATCAAAGCATAGGCGACGGCAAACTCAGGGAGTCCGGCCCAGAGCACTTTTGCTCTTTTTTTTCTGGCCGCGGTTGACTCCGGTTAAGTGGGGAGGGTTTTAGGCGAAGATCTCATGACCAAAGCCTTTGGCATAAAGACCGGGCTTAAGTCGTTTGATTTTGGGCCTTTGACAAGAGCGTTTTTTAAAAAAAAATGCCGACCATTTTGGTTGTTTATTAGGCTCAAATCATGAATCAAGATAACGACTCCATCTTGCCTCCAGGTCCCAAAGGGCGCCTATTTGTTTGGCCCAACATCAGTCCCGACCAGCTCAAAGCGCCTAGGCCTTGCCATTACCTGACTTGGCCGGCCTGGGAAATTTATAGGCGCAAAGATCTGGGCCAACCGGCCAAGTTTGAGAATTTTTACCCCCTGGAAATCGAAGACCCCCCGGCCTTTCAAGCCTCATTAAAAACCCTTTTGGAAGCCAGCGGTTTTAAGGCCGCCGGGCTTCATTTGGCCGGCTTGGACCCCACCTTTTCCCTGGACCCCTATTCAAAACCAGAAAGCCCCGAGTCCCTGGCCAAGGCCATTTTGGGGGAATCCCCCGGACCAGGAGCCAGCTCCGGGGCTGGCCAGGGCCAGTCCTTGGGCCTCAAAACCAACCCGGCCTATTTGTATTTATCCATGTGGGCTTGCGCCAGGCACTTGTCCCGCCAGGCCGAAGAAATTTTCCGTAAAAGCTTGGAAGAAAGAAAAACCCTCATGGAAGAACTGATGGGTGACGCCAATAACGATTTTGGCCTGGAACACCAAAAGGCGCCCTCCATCGAACCGCCGGTGCTTTCCTTTATCTTTTCCAGTTGGCTGAGTTTGGCCGCTCCCTATCTGACCCTGGATGACGGTCTTTGGACGCCCTATGAAGAAAGCCGAGAAGAGGCCACCATTTTGCTCGATAGGTTCGCTTCGGTTAAGGCCTCCATCTGGCCGGCCAAAAATTCTTTGGCCTAAAAAATTTTTTAGTTTTTAATGGGGACAAGCTTTTGAAAGGGCCGGATTGGGCCATTTTAAGAAGCCTGGTCTGGAGCTTTTGAGGTTTTGATTATGGAAGCAAATTTTGGAGAAAAGGGGCCTCAAAAAAATGGTCCACTTGATGAGGCTGCCCATGAGGTGGGCGCCCATGATGGGGGTGCCCTTGAGGTGGGCGCCCATGATGGGGGTCCTGATGAAGCCACCGGAGCTTTGGTCTTGGCCTTGGATACCGGGGGAACCAATACCGACGCCGTTTTATACGATCCATTGAGCGGGGCGGTTTTGGCCGAGGCCAAGGACGCCACCACGCACCATGATCTGGCCATCGGAATCGTCGGGGCCCTTACGGCCCTAAGCGAAAAAATCGATTTACCGGCCTTAAAAAGCCGGGTCAAATCGGTCAATCTATCGACCACCTTGGCCACCAACGCCATCGCCGAGGGCTATGGGCACCGGGTTGGTTTGGTCATGATTGGACTCGATAGCGGCCAGGATTTGGTCATCGATTTGTTGGGCAAACTGCCGGCGGTGACGCCGATTTTTATTGCCGGGGGCCATGATTATTACGGACGCGAAGAGCTGCCCTTGGATGAAATGGCCTTGGCCTTGGCCGTTAAAAAAGCCGCCGGGGTGGTTTCGGCCTGGGCCGTGTCCTCGTTTTTTAGCGTAAAAAACCCGGCCCACGAGCTTAGGGCCCAGGAGATCATAAAATCCCTAAGCGACAAGCCGGTCACCCTGGGTCGGCACCTGACCGGGGAACTGGGGGCCATGCGCCGGGCGGCCACGGCGGCCTTAAACGCCGGTTTGGTCATAATCGTCAATAGGCTTCTTGACGCCGTGTCCTCGGGCCTGGCCCAGCTTCAGATCCAGGCCCCGATCATGGTCGTAAAGGGTGACGGCGGTTTGGTCGGGGAGAGATGGGCCCGAAGCAGACCCATCGAAACGGTGGTCTCCGGTCCGGCGGCCGGATTGGTCGGGGCCATGCGCCTGGCCAGGGGTTTTTTGGAGCCCAATCAAAAGGACCTCTGGGTTCTGGATATTGGCGGCACCACCTCGGATCTGGCTTATTTAAAAGAGGGCCTACCAGCGGTTAGCCCCGACGGGGCCATGGTCGGGCAATGGCACACCATGGTCCAGGCCGTTGATATTTTTACCCGTGGGCTGGGTGGCGATAGCTTGGTGGACCTTAGCCCGGCCGGGGAGCTCTTGATTGGCCCCAAAAGGGTTTTGCCCTTATGTAGACTCGAAGAGCGCTTTCCCGGAGCGGTGACCGTCTCCGGGGTTGGCACCTCGCCCCACCGAGAAGCCCAGCTAACCTTCCTCATAGCCAACCTACCCCCGGGCCCGGAGATGAGCGAAGACGAAACCGAGATCCTGGCCATCTTGGCCAAAAGACAAGGCCGTCCGCTCAAGCTCTCCGATTACCAAGACCGCTGTTTGGGCCTGGGCCGTTTGTTTGCCGGCCTAAGGGTTTTGACCCATCCGGCCATCTTGGCCTCGAGCCTGACCCCCACCGATTGCATGAACGTTTTGGGTTTGTTTAATTGCGGCTCCCTGGCCGCCTCTCAGCTGGGGGCCAGGATTATGGCCAACAAGGCCGGCCTGGGGCTGGAGGAATTTTGCCGAAAAGTTCTAGACCGGGTGGGCCAGATCCTGGCCGGGGATATCTTGGCCATGGCCTTAAACAAAGAAGAACTTAAATACTCCCTGGACGATTTTTCGCCCAATAAAGTTTTGGGCCGAATGATTTCCGGCCAAAAGGGCCAGTTGGTCGATTTAAAGGCCACCTTAAAGGATACGGTCATCTTACTGGGGGCCCCGGCCCAGGTCATGGCCCCCTTCGTGGCCAAACACTCGGGAGCCGTGGTGGTGGCCCCTCCGGGTTGCCAAGTGGCCAGCGCCGTGGGGGCGGCCGCCTCGACCCTGGCCCTGGTCCGCAAGGTGGACCTGGTCTCCCTGCCTGATTTTTCCGGCTTTAGGGCCTTTTTGCCCGACAAAATAATGGACGCCAACAAACTGGAAAGGGCCATTAACCTGGCCACTTTACACATGAACAAACACATGTTGGAACTAGCCGCCCTGGCCGGGCTTTCGGGCCAGCCCCTGGTCAGCGTGGAGCGCTCCGATCGAGAGGCCCGCTTAAACGACGGCACCCGCATGATCATGGGCTCCACCCTAACCTTCAAGGTTAGCCAAGCCCCGGCCAACCACTCTGAATTTAAAAACTCATTTTCAGCCGCCTAAAAAAAAAACCCCCAGTTGGGGGCTTTTTTTTTAGGCTTTTTATAATAGGCCAGCTCTAAGGACCGATTCTATGGCCGCCGCCGACTCGTCTCGTCCCAGGGCCGCTTCGACCTCGACCATAAACGATAAAATGGCCGGATCCAGATAAAGGCCTTCCAGGTCCTGGGCCAAAATCTCCAAAACCAGGTTCCTGGCCGCGTCGGGGTTAAGCCCAATGGTCTGGCGAAAACTCTCAATTAACGATTCTCGCCGGGGATTGGCTTTTAATTCATTGGGGCTAACCTTATCGGCCATTCGGCCGCGGCTTTTGGTCGGGCTTTTCCTAAAAAAAAGGTTCATTTTTGGCTTTTTATTGAGCTCAACCCTGCGGCCGTAAATAACCCCGTCTCGTTCTTCCAAACGCAGGCCGCTGACCTCGGGCCAGATCTCCCCGGGGGCGGTAAAAATTATGCCGCCCGGGGCCAGCTTTCCGGCCATTTCCTTGGCCAGATATTTAACCCGATGATCCGGGCAATCAAAGGACAGGCCTCGGCAAAAAATAAAATCATAGGCGGCTAAAAAATCGTACCTTTTCTGGCCCTGGCTATCGGCCGGGTTATAATTGTAAAACTCAATTTTCACGCCCCGATCGAATTTAAAATGCCAGCCAGCCGCCCTAAAAGTAAACCAACTCTTGGCCGCCTCGGGCCTTAGCCACTCCAAATCGCTGGCCTTAAAATTACCCAGCCTGGCCCGGTTAACCAGCTTTTCGCTTAAATCATAGGCGTCGATCTTAAGATCCCAGCCCTTGTCCATCAAACGCTGGTCGCGCAAAAACATGGACAGGGAATAAGCCTCAAAACCGGGCCCGCAGCCGGCCGATAAAAACCTTAATTCCCGGGTGGTGGCCATGAGGGCCTTTTCGGCCAAAAGTTCGGCCAACAAATCAAACTGGGCCGGGAATCGAAAAAAAGAATCATCCTTGTCCGAGTCCACTAAATCCCAAATCTCATCCCACTCCTGGGGATTTCTTCGCAAATTGACCAAATACTCGGCCGCCGTTAAGGAGAGCTTTTGGCGCCTTAACCTGGAGGCCCTAAGTATCTTTTCTCGGCCCATGGGACTGGCCCCGCGCCAAAAAAACAGCCCGGCCTGATTGATAAGCTCAAGCTCATTGTCATCAGTGGTTTCCCCTAAGGGCCCATCGCTTAATTCTATTTTTTCAAGGGCCTCTGGTTTTATCAAATTAGCCGAGGTCCGTTTTGGTCTAATTTTTTTAACTCCGCCCTTGCGCTCAGAAGCCTTTTCCTGCCCCTGGTCTGGCTCCTTAAGCCTACTCATCTCCACGGTGACTTTCTTATTCCTGACCCTAACTTTTTCAGCCCCGGCTGGTTTGGCCTTTTCGACATGGTCCAGCCAGGGATCTAAAAAAATCTCCTCCGGAGCTTCTTTCTCAGCCTCCTCAAGACTTGGTTTATCCATTATTTTTTTTTCGTCAAAATCCATCATGATGTCTTTATTTCCACGGCCTGGCCGGTCATGACCGGCTTAACGAGATTTACTAGGCCCAATTTTTTTTTAACTTAAATGACTTTAAAAGTAAAAACTTTTTTGGTTTAAAGGCTCAGGCTTAATTTACGGCCCTAGACAAAATTTCCTTAATAAACAATAGTTCCTCGACTAGTTCTTTTTTGCCCTGGTCATTGGGCGGCCAGTTAACCAGGGCCGTCTGGGCCGGGCTCTTGACCTGGCTGAGATTAAGTTCCTTTATAAGTTTTTCCTTTTCGGCCTCCACCACTGGCCGGGCCATAAAATTAAGCCTGGCTTCCTGGGCCTCGGGGGCCAAAATTACCGTGGGCTTTTCAATAACCTGGGACTCATTAGCGGCCTTGGTTTTTTCAATTTCAGGCCTTTCATTAAGGCCCTGGGCTTCGGGCGGGCCCAAGGGAATGAGCCTTTCCAGACCCAAGGGGCTGGGTCTGGCCGTTTGAGCCTTTAAGTCAGGGTCCTGGTCATCGGCATAATTTTCGGGCTCTTTGGTTGGAAATAAAAAACTTAGCGGTTCGGCTTGATCGGTTTCGCCCCAGGAAAGTAGGCCCGTGGTGAAATTATTTTTGGCGGAATACAATTCCTTTAAGTATTTACGGGCCCCGGCCAAGGTGTAGCCTTCGTTTTTTAAAAGGCGCTTGACTTCTTGAAAATACTCCAGCTGCTTGGCCGTATAGAGATTTCTTCGGTTGCCTATTTTTATGGGCTGAATGTGGTCAAATTCTTTTTCCCAGTAGCGCAGGACGTGCTGCTCCACGCCCAACTGCTTGGATAAGTCTTTGAGTTTAAATAAGACCTGAACGGGCCTGGTATCGTTATCGGCGCTCATCTAGATTCACCCTTTTCTGAGGCCCGGTCGGTATCCAAGACCTGGGCCTTGGCCCCGTGAGCCTTTTCATTGGCCAAGTCAAGCCCGTCCGGGCTTTGGTCACTTTTGGCTGGGTCATGGCCATGGTCCATGTCGGCCCTAAGACTCGGATTAATCTTAAAGGTGACCCGCCTTTTGGCCGGAACGGCGGCCGGCCGTCCGGTTCGGGGATTTCTTCCAGGCCGGGCCGGGCTTAGGTTGACCGTAAGGGCGCCCAGCTTGTTTAGGACAATGGTCTCGCCGTTTTCCAAACCCGTCATGACGATTTCCAAAAAATTTTCCAAGATGGTCTTGGCGTCTTTCCTTGAAAGAGACAAGCGGGCGCTAAGAGAATCTATGATTTCAGACCTGGTCAGATCTTTTATCTCAGATCGATTCAATTAAACTTTCCTCCCAAAGGGGAGCCAATCCCGGAAATATCGATACAAAAAAACAAAAGCCCAACCTCTCGGCCCGGCCCCAGAGGCGGCTAGAATAGGCTCAAATCGCCAGCTGAGGCTAGAGGGGCCTGGCTTAAGAATTAACTTCTTAACTGAGCGGAAAAGGCTTTTTCCAAACTGGTTACTAGGCCATTAAAATACCCGTTTACCTCCTCATCCGTCAAGGTCCTGGACTGGTTTTGAAAAAATAGCCGCAAGGCCAGGCTTTTTTTATCCTGGGGGATTTTATCGCCCTGGTAAAGGTCAAAAATGGAGACCTCAATTAAGGGAATCGATTGATCGGACTTAAGAAGGGCCAAAACCTCGGCGGCCGGAATATTTTTATCCAAGACCACGGCCAGATCCCGGGTTACCCCTGGGTAACTGGACCAAAGTTTAAAAGCCCTAAGCTGATCAAGGGGCAGCTGGTCAAGGTCAATTTCCATGAGGTAAACCCGGCCACCGGCTTTTTTTAGAGCCAGTTTTTCCGAGGTGGCTTTTGACAGTAGGGCCATTTGGCCGATAGTTTGGCCCTTATAGGAAATCGAGGCCGCTTGGGCCGGATCGGCCCAGGCGGGCATTTTTTCCTTTTCTTGAGAAAAAACAAACTCCAGGCCCAGCTCCTCGGCCAGCCTCTCGGCCAGGCCCTTTAGGTCCCAAAAATCCAGCCCTCGCTTAGGATCATTCCATTGGCCCTGGCCCATTTCTCCGGCCAAAAGCACGGCCAGTTTCTGACTTTCCAGGGGTTTTGGCCCATTGGGATCGGCCAAAAATACCGTGCCCATCTCAAAAATGGCCGCGTCCATTTGGCTATGGTATTGGTTTAAGCGCAGGGCCGAAAGCAGGCCCGGAATTAGGCTTGGCCTTAGCACCCCTTGATCCTCGGAAAGGGGGTTTAAGACGGCCACCAAGCCCTTTCGCCAAGGATGATCCTCGGGCAAAGACAAATTATCAACGAAATTTCCATTGATGAAAGAAAAAGTCACCAGCTCGCTAAGCCCATGGGAGCGCAAGACCAAGCCCAGTTTTTGTCTAAGCCTATAGGGGGCCGGCGGTTCTTTGGCCGCGGCCGGGGGCTTGGGTAAAGAGACCGGGAGATTTTCAAAGTCGATTAACCTGGTGACTTCTTCAATTAGATCGACTTCCCGGGTCAGATCCGGCCGCCAAGTGGGCAAAGCGGCCTCATATTGCCCGGGCCCGCTGGCCCTTAAAGCCACCCCGATGGCCCCCAAGACCTTTTCTATTTCAGCCTGGCCGTGGGCGGTGCCCAAAAGGTCGTTACATTTTTTAACCGAAAAATTAACCACTTTTGGCTTGATGGTGACCGGATAGACGTCCAGCCGGCCCTGGGCCACCCGGCCCCCGGTCAGCTCGGCGATCATGGCCGCCGCCCGATCAACGGCCACCTGACAAAAATTGGCATCCAAGCCCCGCTCAAACCGATAAGAAGCGTCGGTGGAAAGGCCCAAAGACCTTGAGGTTTTACGTATGGTGGCTTGGTTAAAACAAGCCGCCTCCAAAAACACGTCCGTGGTGCTCTGGTCAACCTCGGAATTTTGTCCGCCCATGACCCCGCCCAAGCCCACGGCCCTTTGCTCATCGCAAATGACGATATTTTTATCAGCCTTAAGGGTTCTGACTTGTCCGTCGAGGGTGGTGAAAATTCTCCCGGCCGGATAGACCTTGACTATGATTTTTGGTCCGGCCAGCTTGGCTAAATCAAAAGCGTGTAAGGGGTGACCCAGTTCCAACATGACGTAATTGGTAACGTCAACGATGTTATTGATGGGCCTTAAGCCGGCCGCCCACAACCTAGCCATGACAAAATCCGGACTGGGTCCGGGCGAGGCCCCGTTAATAACCCGGCCCGTGTATCTTATACAGTGCTCGGGATCTTCGATGGCCACGCTAATTTGCTCAAAGGCCGATAGCTCGGATTCCTTGAGGGTAAATTTCGGCTCCTTTAAGGGCCTATCCAAAAGGGCGGCCAGATCCCTGGCAATGCCCATAATCGATAAAGCGTCACCGCGATTGGGGGTTACGGAAATCTCCAGGACCAGATCGGATCTTTTTAGATGCTGGCGCATCGTGGTGCCCGGCTCTACATCCTTTAAGGGCATGACCTGGTAGGCCTCGGCCGATAAGCCCAGCTCATACTCGGAGACCAAAACACCCTGGGAAGCGATCCCGGAAATGAGCCTTTCCTTAACCGGGCCAAAAGGCAGCTCCGTTCCCACCAGGGCCAGAGGATAAGCCAAGCCCAGATCGACCAAGGGATCGCCGCACAATATCTGAAACTTGCCCTTAGGGCCGGCCGTGACCTCCAGTAACCTTAAGGCCCCGCCCAGATCTTTGATCCTGGTGACCTGGGCCGCCACCACGGTTTCCAAATAAGCGAAGCGATCTCTTAAATCCTCCACTTCCAAACCGACCATGGTTAAGCGCTTGGCCACATCCTGAGGCGAAAGTCCGCTTAAATCGACGTATTCTTGAAGCCAGGCCAAAGAAGCCAACATATCTCCATCCTTATTAAATCCTAATCGCCATATGAAAAAAAAATAAAAAATTAGCCTAGCCAGGCACCTGGCCTGGCCAGGGCACTGGCCCAGGGCTTTCCAATCATTTCGCTCCAGCCAAAGTCCCTTGGCCGGCCCAAGACAGAGCCTTAGGCGGCCACGGAACCTCCCCTTCAAAAAATTCTGGCGAGCCAAATCATTGATTTTAGTTATGTTAACAAAGATTTTAGTAGTTTGCAAACAATCGATTAAAATCTCTACTTTCCGTTCCACCGTCTAAAATTATTACCTAATTTTGCCATTAAAATTTTATTCAAGGTTACTTCAAACTAAATTTAAATTAACAAAAGAAAAAATCAATCACCTTCCAAAACCCTGACCTTAAAAAGCCGCCCCCTTCCGGAAAAAGAGGGCGGCCCAATCAGCTTACTGGCCCGGGGCCGGGCTTTTTTCACCCAGGGCCGGCTTCTCGGCCTTGCTGCCATTGGCCTTAACTTTACCATTGGCTTGGCCATTACTTGACCCATTGCTTTGGCCATTGGTTTGGCCATTGGTCTTGAGATTGCCGTTTCCCAGCTTGACCTCCTTAACGGCCGCCACCGAATACAAACGGTTTACGGCGTTAACGTAAGCCCTGACGCTGGCCTTAATGACGTCGGTCGAGGCCCCGTTGCCCTGAGCCTTAAGGCCGTTTAAGGACAAGACCACCTGGGCCTCGCCCAAGGCGTTAGACCTTTCCGAGGTGGCTTTGATGGAAAAGGCCTCAAGCTTGGGATCGATGCCAATGATGCGTTTAATGGCCGAGTAGGCGGCGTCCACGGGACCATTTCCCGTGGCCGCGTCGGTCAAAACCACCTGGTCTCTGGTCAAAACGATGGTGGCCGTGGTCAAGCCCGGGCCCACGAAAACCGTGTATTCTTTCAGTTGATAGTGATATTCGGGTTTAACCGAAAAAACCTCGTCGGCGATGATGGCCTCGATGTCGCCGTCGGTGGCTTCTTTTTTCTCGTCGCAGAGCTTTTTAAAGATCTCAAAGGCCTTGGTCAGCTGTATGTCGTCTAGGTTGTAGCCCAAAGACTCCAAACGATCCTTAAAGGCGTGACGACCGGAATGTTTACCCAAAACCATGACCGCCGGGGTGCAGCCCACGTCCTCGGCCTTCATGATTTCATAAGTTTCCCGGTTGGCCAGGACCCCATGCTGGTGCACCCCGGCCTCGTGGGCAAAGGCGTTGGCCCCGACCACGGCTTTGTTGGGCGGCACGAAAACCCCGGACAACCTGGAAACCAAACGGCTGACCGGATAAAGGCGCTTGGTATCGATGTTGGTTTGGAGTTTATAGTACTCAGCCCGGGTTTTTAGGCTCATGACCACTTCTTCGATGGCCGAGTTGCCGCCCCGCTCGCCCATGCCGTTAATGGTGCCCTCAACTTGCCTGACCCCGGCCCGAATGCCGGCCAAGGAATTGGCCGTGGCCAAACCCAGATCGTTATGGGTGTGAACCGAATAAATAACCCCTTCCGGGGCGTTGACCTCTTCGATAATGGCGCGACACAGTTTCATAAACTCATCGGGCATGGCGTAGCCAACCGTATCCGGGATGTTTAAAACCGTGGCCCCGGACTCGACGGCGATCTTAAAAACCTTTATCAAAAACTCGATATCGGATCGACTGGCGTCCTCGGCCGAAAACTCCACTTCGCTCATGAGCGATCTGGCCAAACTTACCCCGGAGCGGCACTCGGCCATGACCTCCTCCTGGTTCATTCTGAGTTTATACTCCATATGAATGGGGCTGGTGGCCAAAAAGACGTGAAGCCTAGAATTTTCGGCCGGGGCCAAGGCCTGGGCGGCCGCCCTGATATCGCCTTCCCGGGTTCTGGCCAAAGCGCAAACCGTGGCTTTTTTTATTTCCCTGGAAATGGTCTGAACGCAGCTAAAATCCCCGGGACTGGCCGCCGGGAAGCCGGCTTCAATGACGTCGACGCGCATTTTTTCAAGCTGCTTGGCGATTTGCAGCTTTTCGGCCACGTTTAGGTTAACTCCGGCGGCTTGCTCACCGTCTCTTAAAGTGGTGTCGAAAAAATAAACTCGATTCTGGTCAAACATACAAAATCCTCCAAAAACGCGGCGTCGGCCAGTTCATCCGGCCAATGGTATTTCTAATTCCCTCGGGCCCCTAAAATCTAGCCAAAAAAAGCCCCAGGCCCCAAGAAAAAAAACAGGCTAAAATAAAAAAAAAAGCCGGGAAAAACCCGACCTTAAAAGACCGCCTCAAACTCCTTCAAGCTTTAAGGACACCCTCCCAGGCCGGTTGACCGGATAAGGAGAAGTAACCAGCTAAGAAGGAGAGGAGCGCAGCCCGTCCCGCCAAGATCAATAGTCCTAAAGCTATGAAAATTAGGTTGAAACATCATCTTACCTAAAAAAAATTTCTAGCCCCCAAGGCCAGCCCTCCGGCCCCAGGCCCGCTCCTAAAAAATCCCAATTACTTTATCAAAAATAATAACCAAAAATCAAGAAAAAAATCATGGCCCTTAAAGCCATGCCAGCCCAAGGGCCCTCCAAATCAGCCTCGCCAAGCCAAATCCCGATTATTTGGCCCAATTCCCATAGCCCCGCCCCGGCCCCCAAAAGAAAAAAAATATTTTTTATTTTGGTGGCCATTGGTAAGGGCGCCGCCAGCCCAACCAACAAAGCCGGGGTAATTTTTATTTACGATCCGAAAAGCCTCCAGTCAAGGGCCGCTAGGCTTAAAGCCTGGGAGTTCGGGTTTTTACCAAGCCTGGGCCGAGTCAGGGCCAGCCGAAAAAAAAAGCTGGTTTTGGTTTCCATAAAAGCCCCTGTTTTTAAGCCTGGGTTTTTTTCCTCGACTTGACAATCTTAAAGCCTTAAAACGAGAGGTGGACCTAAAAAATTTTTTCAAATTTACCTTTAGCCATTTAAATAAAAAGCCTGCCATATCCGCCACAGAACTTAGGCCTAAAAAAAATTTTTATTTTTTTACAAAACCCCCAACACCGGATCGCTCCGACCAATTTTCGGTAAGCTCCAAGTCAAAATTAGGCCCCACTTTGGCCAAATTTCGAGGGCCCGTTTAAAGGGCCCTATGGGGCTCTCTGAGCCTTTCTGGCCTGAGCCCATAGGGTTTTACCCGAATCCGTCCTCATGAAGCCGCCACGGGTCGATTTAGGGCCTTTACGGGGCCATTGGCCAGGGGGGAGAGCTCTAGGATTTTAGGCTGACCGGAGGGCTGAAGGCCCCAAGTCATCTTGGCCGGATTACTTGGGGAGGCCTGGAAAAAAAACAGGCCTAACCTTGGCGGCCAAGTTTACTTGTAGGGGCCCTAAAAGCGCCCGGTTACTTGAGTTAATAAATTTCTTTTTCTGGCCGGACTAGCTTTTTTAGACTTCTGGGAGGCCTCTTTAGGCCCGTGGCTTCAAAGGCCCGGGAAAAAGTTTGGTAATCGAGTTTTTCCAGACCAGGGCAATGGCTCTGAGCCTCCAAAAAACCGGCCTGGGAAGTGACTAACCAGTGATAAAAGGGCCAACTTTGACAGGAAAGGGGTTTTACCGGGTGAATCAAGCAGCTTTTTTCTTTAAGATCAAAAAATAAACAAAAGCCCTCAGGGCCAAGGCCTATGGTCCAGAGGGCTTGCTCTCTTGAGGTTTGCTCTCTTGAGGCTTGGTCAATTGGGCCTTTCTCCTGTATGGGCCGGGCCGGCTTATCTTTTTCCAAATAGGTTTTGATTAATTGGTCAGGTTCCAGGGCTAAAAAGTCAGCCAGGACTTTAACTTGAGGGAAATTTAGCCAAGTCCCACCGCGGCCTTGGCAACATTGCCCGCACCTCTGGCAGTCAAAGGCGGGTTGGGGCCGAGCTGAAGGGCATAAATCTGGGCTGGGGTCGAGGGTCATTGAAAAAAAAATTCAAGCTCTGGCCGTTTTTGGGCCCCCGGGCTGGGGGGCCAAAAACGGTCAAAGGGGCCAGGGAGATTAGTCGGAGTGCTTGGACCAGGGCAATAGCGAGGAGCGTCGACCGTTATAGCGGAGCGGATCGTAAAATTTATTCACGTCAACTACGGCCAAACGTTCGATGGCCTGCTTTAGGGAGACCGAGGTGATTTGACCTTCGCGGTAAGAAACCATGCGGCCAAAATCTTCTTCGAGAATTAAATCGACCGCGGCGATGCCAAAGTAGCGGCCCATTAACCTATCCCGGGCCGAGGGATTGCCGCCCCTTTGAATGTGACTTAAAACCACGTGGCGGGTCTCAAAATTAGTGATCTCTTCAAGCCTTTTGGCCAGGGTCTCGCCAATGCCGCCCAAAACTTTATGGCCAAAACTATCGACCTTGTCTGAGAGATAAACCTCATCCTGGCCTTTTATTTTGGCGCCTTCGGAGACGACCACGATATCATAGCGTACCCCAGCCTTACGACGCCTTTCCAAAAGGGCGGCCACTTTTTCAACCTCAAACTCGAATTCCGGGATGAGAATGACGTGGGCTCCGGCGGCCTGGCCGCCTTCCAAGGCCAACCAACCGGCGTGTCGGCCCATGACCTCGACCACGAAAAGGCGGTTATGACTTCCGGCCGTGGTGCGCAAGCGATCGACTTCCTCGGTAATGACGTTTAGGGCCGTGTCGTAACCCAAGGTATAGTCGGTGCCGTTTAAGTCGCGATCGATGGTCTTGGGTATGCCAACCACTTTTTGGCCAAGGTCGTGGTAGAGTTTATAGGCCACCGACAAGGTGTCCTCCCCGCCAATGGCCACCAAGGCGTCAAGTCCCAGGGCCTTGATATTTTCCACGCATTTTTCGCCCTTATCGATTTTCGGGTTAAAGGGATTGGTTCGAGAACTGCCCAAAACCGTCCCACCCTGGCGATCCCAAGTTCTAACCACCAGCTCATCAAGATTTTGTATCCATCTAGCCAAAGACGAGGGATCACTGGGCTCAACCTCGATTAAACCGCGCCAACCCTCGCGAATTCCGTAAACTTCTAAATGATCCCCATCTCGGTGATCGGCCAAATTGGGATCAGTGGCCGTTTTCGTAACCCATTTAATGGCGCTGTTTAAACCAGCGCAATCTCCCCCACCCGTTAAAACGCCAATCCTACGCGTCATAAAAAAACTCCTTGGTCTAGGCTTTTGAGCCTTTTCAAAACTTTTCGTTATTTGACAAAAAAGTCAAAAAAAATTTACTCGGCTCTCTTTCCAGGCCCAGAGATCTTGGGCGAAAAAAAACGCCCTGACCCTTTGGTCGTGAAAAAAAATCTCAGCCAAATCTCAGTCATGATAACACATTTTCAAAGATCCTTGATAGTGGCAACCAGCCAAGCCCAGGCCAAGCCCAGGTCAAGCTTTTAAGCCCAATTGCCCAGACCGGGCCGCTCTTAAGGGTTTTTTGGGATGGCCAAATTTCTGGTTAAAGTGGCCGACCTTTCTGGCCAGGTTTAGATTATTTGACTTTTTTGGCCCCCAAATTTTAAGCCAAACTGGGGGTCCCCCTAGCTAGACAACTCCCAGTCTAGGGAAGCCACTGGGCTTAATCTAGCTAGAGCCAATAATACAGAATAATGGTCAGAAATATAATGCCCTTGGTTTAATTTTATAGATGC
>JAITJP010000264.1 GCA_031278835.1 Deltaproteobacteria bacterium | reverse complement strand
GGCCTGTCCCCGCAACTGCAGCGGCCCAGCTTGGTCGAAACGGGCGCAAGGGGCTATCTGGCCCATCGCCGCGGCGACTATGAGCAAGCCATTGAGATTTATACCAACATCATTAGGCGCCGGGGCCTTTCCGTCAAAGAGCGGGCCGTTAGCTACCTTTTGCGAGGCGAGGCCAAAAGGGACAAGGGCGACTTGGAAGAAGCCGTCTATGATTTTACCCGGGCCCTCAATCAATGGCCCGACTACCCCCAGGCCATTTTTTTCCGGGGCCAAGTTTTGGTCAAGCTCAATCGGCTAAACGAGGCCTTTGCCGATCTGGCCAAGGCCGTGGAGCTGGATCCTGATCGAGAATCCTACCAAACCAATTTGGCCTTGTTGAAAAAACGCATGCAACAGGACGGCTTAACTCCTCAGGAGAAGCCCCAACAGATCCAAATAAACCCACCTTTGGAGTGAAAAGAAAACAAGGCCACTTTTCTAAGAAAAGTGGCCTTGTTTTGAGGTCTTTTTAAGATTTAGGAAAAGCACTCCAGGCAATTGCGTTTATTGTCCGGGTCGCCCACCGATTTAAGCAGGCCCTTTTCGGAAAGGTAGATTAGCGAGTCAACCCCCAGGGACTGGCCGATTTGATCGACGCTCATGTTTGAGGCAATCAGTTCCTTGCGGATGGAGGTGTCGATGCCGTAGTTGCAAGATTGGGTGATGGGCGGGGAGGAGACGCACATGTGGACTTCTTTGGCCCCGGCCCGGCGGACTAGGGAAACGATGCGGGCGCTGGTGGTGCCCCGGACAATGGAATCGTCGATTAGAACGACCCGCTGGCCTTCCAGGTTGGCCCTAACCGGGTTAAGTTTCATCTCCACGGTGGTTTCGCGGCTAATTTGCTGGGGCATGATAAAACTGCGGCCCACGTAACGGTTTTTGATTAAACCCTCCAGGTAAGGCAGTCCGCTTTCCTTGGAAAAGCCCAGGGCGGCCGTGATGCCGGTATCGGGGACGGGAATGACTATGTCAGCCTCTCGGCCCTTAAATTCTTTGGCCAGCTCTCGGCCCATCTCAAAGCGGCTTTTCCAAACGCTCAGGCCGTCCAGGACGCTGTCCGGACGGGCAAAGTAGATGTACTCAAAGACGCACGAGGAGAGTTTTTCGGCCTTGTCGAAAAAATGGGATCTTAGGCCATCACGATCGATTGTGACCATCTCGCCCGGCTGGATGTCCCGGATAAAATTAGCCTTAACGGCGTCCAGGGCGCAGCTCTCGGAAGCCAGAATATAGCCGCCTTCGGGAAACTGGCCCAGGCAAAGGGGCCGGTAACCCCGGGGATCGCGAAGGCCCACCAAGCGATCGGGCAAAAGAATGACCAAGCTATATGAGCCGGTCATTTGTCTGAGGGTCGAGCCGATGGCCTCCTCGACTTTTTCCCGGTTGGCCCGGGCCAGGTGGTTTAGGATGACCTCGCTATCGGTCTTGGTTTGAAACAAACAGCCCTCGGCCATCATGGTCGCCTTAATCTCTTCGGCGTTGGTCAGGTTGCCGTTGTGGGCCAGGCCAACAAAGCCGCCCGGGGAATAGGCGAAGATGGGCTGAACGTTACAGTTTAGGCTGCCCCCGTAAGTTGAGTAGCGAACGTGACCTATGCTGGCGTGGCCTTCCAGGGTGGGCCGGCCGTTTCGAAAGGCGTCGGTCAAAAGGCCCATGCCCTTTACCGTTTCGATGTGAAGCCCATTGGTAACGGAAATACCGGCGCTTTCCTGACCCCGGTGCTGTAAGGCAAATAAGGCCAAGTAACACAGATCGGCCAGGTGCCCCAGGCCGGGAGCCCAGATACCCACCACGCCGCACTCCTCGCGCCAGCGGTGCGGTGAGTAGGGCCTGGTTTTCCAAGTTTCTGGGCTTAAGAGGGCTGAATTTAGCTTAGGGCCGGGCGAAAGTGGGCCAGGGCCGGGCTTTTGGCCAAGAGCGGCTTTTTCCCGGCCAAGGGGCTTGGGGCCAACCGGGTGACCCGGACAGGACTTAGACATGAAAAAAAACCTATGGGCCCTAGAGGGCGGCGGCCCTGGGCAGGGCCTCGGACCAGGCCACCTGGAGGTCAGTAATCCGGACTTGGAGTTTTTCTTGGCCATGGGCAATGCTAAGGAGGTCCTCTGAGGTGACTTGCCCGATCAGGGCCTGGCTTAATTGGCTTTGGGCCAACAAGTCTCGCAAGGCCTGGAGATTTTCTTTTTCCAGGCTGACTAAAACTCTGGAGGGGCTCTCGCCAAAGAGCAAAGCCGCCGTGGAGATGGGCTGATCAAGGCTTATTTGGGCCCCCAAGTTTAAGCCAAAACAGCACTCGGCCAAGGCCACGGCCAGGCCGCCTTCGGCCAAATCATGGGCCGAGGCCAAAAGGTGTTTTTGGGCCGCCTTGACCAAAAAATGGTTTAAGCGGGCCGCTCTTTCCAAATCCAGGCTGGGCACCGGGCCCTCGTCCCGGCCGGTCAAGAGATAATGGACTTCACTGGCCCCAAGTTCTTCATGACTCTCCCCGACCAGAATGATTAAGTGGCCGGGGGCTTTGAAGTTATGAGTTACTCGGTCATCGATGTCCTCGATAACCCCAATCATGCCAATGGTCGGGGTGGGCCAGATGGCCTTTTTGTCGTATTCGTTGTAAAAACTGACGTTGCCGCCGGTGACCGGGGTATCCAAGGCCTGAGCGGCTTGGGCCAGCCCTTCGATGGCCTTAACGAATTGCCAGTAAATTTCCGGGTTTTCTGGGTTACCAAAGTTTAGGCAGTTGGTTAAGGCCAGGGCTTTGGCCCCAACCACGGCCAGGTTCAAAGCCGCCTCGGCCACGGCCAGGGCCGTGCCCAAAAGGGGATCCAAGTAAACGTAACGGCCGGGGCAATCCGAGCTTAGGGCCAAGCCCCGGCGGCTGCCGGGCAGGCGCAAAAGGGCGGCGTCGCCGCCGGGCCGAATGACCGTGTTTAGGCCGACCATGTGGTCATATTGTTGATAAACCCAGCGGCGGCTACAGAGATTAGGCGAGGCCATTAATTTAAAAAGCAGGCCCGACCAGTCGCCATAGTTTTGGGCGGCCGAGAGGTCGGCCTTTTTGGCCAGCTGATAATAGGCCGGTTCCGAGAAAGGCCTTTCATAAATGGGAACTTTTTCGGTCAAAAATTGGGCCGGCACCGAGGCCAGCACCTGGGGGCCCCGGCGCAAGGTAAAATTACCATCGTCGGTCACCTGACCTATGGCCACGGCCAATAAATCCCATTTATCAAAAACCTCGGAAATAAGCCCTACTTTTGAGGGTTCCACCACCAAAAGCATGCGTTCTTGGGACTCAGATAGCATGATTTCCCAATCGAGCAGGCCTTCTTCCCTAAGGGGCACCAGATCCAGGTCCATATAAAGCCCGCTGCCGGCCCGTCCGGCCATCTCGGCCCCGGACGAGGTTAACCCGGCCGCCCCCAGGTCCTGGAGGCCCACCACCAGATCCTTTTCCAAGATCTCCAAGGTGGCTTCCAGTAAAAGTTTTTCCATGAAAGGGTCGCCCACCTGGACGTTGGGCCTTTTATCCCGATCCAAGTCGCTTAATTCCTCGGAAGCGAAGCTGGCCCCCTTGATGCCGTCCCGGCCGGTCCTGGCCCCGACCAACATGACCACGTTGCCCAGCCCGGAAGCTTGGCCGCGGTAGATCTTGTCGGCCTTCATCAGGCCCAAACACATGGCGTTAACCAAGGGGTTGCCTTGATAGCTTGGATGAAAATAAAGATCGCCGCCCACCGTGGGAATGCCTATGCAATTGCCGTAATCGCCGATGCCGGAGACCACCCCGTTTAAAAGCCTTTTGACCCGGTTGTCCTCTAGGTCACCGAACCTTAAGCTGTTCAGCGAGGCTATCGGCCTAGCCCCCATGGCGAAAATATCCCTGATGATGCCGCCCACGCCCGTGGCCGCCCCTTGGTAGGGCTCGATAGCCGAGGGGTGATTGTGACTTTCCATTTTAAAGGCCGCGGCCAGACCGTCGCCCAAATAAACCACCCCGGCGTTTTCGCCCGGTCCTTGCAAGACCTGGGGCCCCTGGGTGGGTAGTTTTTTTAACTGAGCTTTTGAGTTTTTATAGCCGCAGTGCTCGGACCACATGACCCCAAAAAGGGCCAGTTCCAAAAAATTGGGCTCCCGGCCCATCAAGTCCAAAATTAGCCTATATTCGCTCTCAGTGAGATTATGCTCCAGCCATGGAGAAGACGAGGCGCCCAAAATCACAAGCCTCCTTTCAGGCTTTCCAGTATGGAAGTAAAAAGGGCCCGGCCGTCAAGCCCGCCCAGCTCACTTTCGGCCATACGCTCCGGATGGGGCATCAAGCCCAAAACGTTGCCGACCTCATTGATGATCCCGGCCACGTTGTCTAGCGAGCCATTGGGGGCCTGATCGGGCCCAACACTCCCGTCCGGGCCGCAGTACCTAAAAACCACCCGGTTGTCTTGGTTTAGTTTTTTTAGTTCCGAGGCTTTTAGACTGTAGCCGCCGCAGCCGTGCGAGATGGGTATCTAGATGACCTGGCCGGCCTGGTAATGACTGGTAAAGGCCGTTTGGGCGTTTTCCACCCGCAAAAAAACATCCAGGCAGAGATATTTTAAATTTTTGTTGTGATTTAAGGCCCCGGGCAAAAGGCCGGCCTCGGTCAAGATCTGAAAACCGTTGCAAATGCCCAAAACCAGATGGCCCCGCTTGGCCAATCTGACGATCTCGCCCATGACCGGGGAAAACCTGGCGATGGCCCCGCAGCGCAAATAATCGCCAAAGGCAAAGCCCCCGGGCACGATGATCAAATCGTAATTGGGCAAACTTGATTCTTTGTGCCAGACCAGCTCGGCCTCCAGGCCGGTTACGGCCTTCCAGCTTCGAAGATTATCCTGGTCACAATTGGAGCCCGGAAAAACCACCACGGCCGCTCTGACGCTCACGATATCGACTCCAGGCTTAAAGCGTAATATTCCATATTGGGGTTGGCCAAGAGCCGATCGGCCCACTCATTGGCCGCTTTTTCGGCCGCCTCGGCGCTCTCGCTTTCCAAAACCAGTTCGATGAGTTTGCCCACCCGAACCGAGCTCACCTGGTGGTAACCCATGGATTTAAGGGCCCGTTCCAAGGTGGCCCCCTGGGGGTCCAAAACGCTGGGCTTAAGCATGACCTTTAGGTTGGCCTTAAATTTCATAACCATTACCGCCTACCGCCTCCTTCGCCCAAGGCGAAAAAAATATCTTTCCCCTAAAACAATAAGCCCTGGCTTTACTGTTTGGGAAAAAGCCATAATTTTTAAAAACCCTTAAGCCTATCGTAGATCTCCTGGTAGGCCTCCTCGACCCCGCCTAGGTCGCGCCTAAAGCGATCTTTATCGAGCTTGAGATTGGTTTCGCTATCCCAAAAGCGGCAGGTGTCCGGAGAAATCTCGTCGCCTAAGAGGATCTCCTGATCACTTTTGCCGTACTCTAGCTTAAAATCAA
>JAITJP010000181.1 GCA_031278835.1 Deltaproteobacteria bacterium | reverse complement strand
CCTTGGGATTGCTCCCGGGAGGCCTCGGCCACTTCCGAGACCAGTTGGCCCACTTTGGAAGTCTGGTCCGAAACGGTCTGGAAGTTCTGGGAAGTCGAGTGCACCATCTCGGAGCCGGAATTGATGTTGGAAATGGTGGCGGCGATTAAGTCGGCCGTGTTTTTGGCGGCGTCGGCGCTGCGGATGGCCAGATTTCTAACCTCGTCAGCCACCACGGCAAACCCGGCCCCGGCTTCCCCGGCCCGAGCCGCTTCCACGGCGGCGTTTAGGGCCAGGAGGTTGGTTTGAAAGGCGATTTCATCGATGGTCTTGATGATTTTGCCAATCTCGTTACCGGACACGGCGATTTGATCCATGGCCGAGATGACGTTATTCATGGAATGAGAGGCCTTGGCCACGGAATCGTGGGCTTGGTTCATTAGGGAATTGGCCTCAACGGAGTTATCCGAGTTGCGTTTGGTCATGGAAGATAACTCCTCCAGGGCGGCGCTGGTCTCTTCCAGGGAGGCGGCGTTTTCCGTGGCCCCCTCGGCCAGGGTATTGGAAGCCCCGGACAGTTCTCTGGAAGCCGTGTCCACGTGTTGGGCCCCTTCGGACAGAAGCTCGATAAGCCTAACGATGGGCCCGGTAATGCTTTTGGTCAAAGTTAAGGCCAAGACCAAACTCAAAAGCACCCCAACGCTAACCCCAATCATCATCGACAAAATGGACTGATGAAGACTGCTTAAAGCTTCGTCGGTATTGTAATCGGTTAACTCGGTCATGGCCGTGTTTAGGTTAAAGGCCATTTCCAGGGCTCTTTGCTTGGCCAGATCGGTTTTATCGCTGGCCACCAAAATGGCCGCGTTGGCCGTTTTAAGGGCGCTTAATTGATCGGAGTATTGTTGCAAGGCCACGCTGACTTTGTTTAGCCTTTCCAGGTTGGCCTGGGTCTTGGTGATTTTGAGGTTATCCTTGATCTCGCTGGCCACCTCCTTTAACACGGCCACGGATTCATCGTAGTGTTTGGCCTCGCCTGAGGCCAAATACCACAACATGGCGGCGTAGGCGTCGGCGGCCTTTTCCCTTATTTCCTTACCAAAAATCAATCTGTCATAATAAAACCTAATGTCTTCCAAGGAGGAGTCAGCCTTGACTTGAGTTTTAACTCTTTCGTATTGAGCCGTCTCGTACTCCTTTTGTAAGGCGTCAATATTTTCATAAGAATTGGCCGAGTTGGTCTTGGCCCGGCTGATGGACTCACCCAGAGCCGGTATTTCTAGAACCAGGCCATAAAAGGCCCGGTAGAGAGATTCAAATTCTTTGATCTGTTCCCTAACGGCCGGGTTATCCGGGATCAATCTGTCGGCGAATAACTTATTTAGGCTGGCGATGTGGCCATTTAAGGCCTTATCTTCTTCGCCTATTTTTTGAAAAATGGAAGAATCGAATGACGATCCATAACGGGTCACCAACAAGCCTTCCCTGGCGATGGTGTTTTCTATGGCCCCCACGATATTCTTGGCCGGCATAATGCCTTCCTTAAGGGTATTGGTTTCAGCCTGGACCCGAAAGAGACTGATGACCACGAATACGAATACGGCGACATAGATCAATGACGATCCTATAAATCCTAATAATATTTTGGTTCCAAGCTTCATCGTTTACTCCAGTTTTGGCTTGAGTCATCTTTTTTTTGGTATATCCAGTAACCTTTGTCGCTTTCGCGATCATGATGGAGCTAAGTCAGATATACATTCCTACCGTTCCGTGACTTGGGGCAAACCGGAGTTTGACTTACCCATAAAGCTCAAGTGGAAAGCTTTCCAGAGCCTGGCCAGAGGGTTTTCGGCTAGAAACAAAGGCTCCACGGAACGATAAAATCATTAAGGAACTTACGATCGATTAAACCAATCGATTCATTAATCCCCATCTAATTATTGCAAAATTATCACTTATTTTCAAGCAAATAACGACTTATATTTATTTTGCCATTGCCTTAACTTTAAATTTTATCTCGGTCTACCAAACGAGACTTTTTACGACCTTATCTAATCTAATCTCTAGATCATTCAACTTTTATACATTTTTGAGTATTTAATTTCACCAACGCCTCTCCATCTTTTTTTTCTTAATTAATCTAATTAAATAAAAAAGCCAGCCCCCCAAAGACAAAACCCAGGACGGGCCTGGGTTTTGTCTTTATTTTGTGAGGGCCGGCTTTTTCGATTAAGCCGAGGCCGTGCTTTTCTTAAAGCGCTTATAATTTCTGTTGACCACCTCAATGTAGCGTCTGGTCTCCCTGGGCAGGTTTTTACTGGCCGTGCCGTGGCGATTGACGTTACCCGGGCCCCAGTTGTAAGCGGCCAGGGCTTTATTGAGATTGCCCCCGTAGCTGTCGAGCATGCGTTTTAGGTAGCGGGCCCCGCCCCAGATGTTATCCAAGGGATTGAAGGGATCTTTGACGCCCATTTCTTTGGCCGTTCCGGGCATGAGTTGCATCAAGCCCTTGGCCCCGGCCGAGGAGACGGCCTTACGATTAAAATTTGACTCGGTTTGGATGACCGCCTTGATTAGCGAGGGGTCCAGGCCCAGGGCCTGGCTGACCCGCTGGATGATCTCATTGACGTCAGAGTTGGCGGCGTTTTTGGCCAGCTCGGTGGGCAGGGTTTCATCGGCGCTTTCCTTTTCAGCCCCGCTTTCCAAGATCTTGGATTTGGAAAGGCCTTTCTCAAGGCCGCTGGTTTTTTCCTGGGCCCCCCTGATAAATTTTACGATCTCGTCGGCCTCCTCGGACTGGCTACTTGGCTGGGCCAGCCCGGACACCAAAGACTGGGCGGCTTTTTCCGTGGCCGAAGCCGCTCCGGCCAGGCCAAGTTTTTGCCTAAAGGCGGTCAGCTGTGAGGGCGAAAAAATCTTGCCCGTGTCCAGGCCGCTAACGATGGTGCTTCCGGCCATCAAGCCCATGGTCCGACGGGGCTTGACTTTGGCCGCCTCGCTCTTAACCGAGGCCTGCCCGGCCCCCTGGGCCCCCTGGGCCCCCTGGCCAGTGACTTGGCCCAAAGCCAGGTCCTTTTTTTTGGCCTCAAGCTTGGCTTGACTTTGGGCCGGGGGCTTTTCCTGACCTTCCTTAACCTGGTCAACCAAGCTGTTTTTCAGGCTCTGGGCCTGGAGCTGGGCCAACTGCCTTTGGGTTTGCTGGCTAACCGGGCCATCCAAGACTTGGTCAAAGATCTTATTTTGCGATTGGTTTACGGCCATCATGGCCTCAAAGACGCTGTCCCCTCCGCTGGCCAAGCCGGCCGCCGTGGGCGGCCTTAGGGCCATGGATTGACGAGACGATTTGGCTTGGCGAATGTTGACCGCGGAAGCGACCGGATTGGTCTTGGCCGTGGTTAGATTGGCCACGGGCTTATACTTTTCCAGCATAGGCCATTACCTTTCAACTTAAAGGGCCAATAAAAAAACAAGGCTGGCTCTTCGCGCTTAAAAAAAATTCCAATTTCTTTAAATTCCAACTGTTTATTACCCCAAAGACCCAAAACCCGGGCGCCTGGGCCTTCGCAAAATCACACGCAATTTTGAGGCCAGAAAATTTCCCCCCTTTGGCCCCTCAGCTTTAGGCCCCAGCCCGCCTCCGGCGTGGCCGCCTTGGCCGGCTTCAATGACTATAGGCTAGACTTTTTACTCATTTCAACTTACCACAGGTCACTAAACATCTCCCTAATAAGTTTACAAAAAAAGCCAATGGCGGTTAAAAGCCTAAATAAAAACAGTATGATTTATTAACCAAAGCCTTGTCCTATGGTCACCGTTGGCTTATAATGCCCTAGCGAGGCGGAGACAGGCT
>JAITJP010000170.1 GCA_031278835.1 Deltaproteobacteria bacterium | reverse complement strand
AGAAAGTCTGGCCGCCCTGGTCGATAGCGTCAGCGTTAATGGCGGAGAATACGTGGTTCGTTTCAAGATGAGTAACGGCGGACGCAGTCCCTGGGTGGCCGTGCCGGTCGTTTACGGCCTGGTTAGTTTGCCCCCAAATAGCCTAAACTCGGCTTCCAATGAATTTTCCCTAAACTCCGGTTTTGTCTCCACCGGGCCCTTTGAACGGGCCGGTCCTTTTTACTACCAGGGCCCGGACTCCGGGGCCTCCCTGGAGCCCGCTGAGCTTGATTACAACCCGGCCAACCTTTACTGGAAGGATTGATTAAAAAAAACAACTTTCGCTGCCCCCATCAGCGTCAAAAAAAACCGGCTAGGCATGGCCCCTAGCCGGGTTTTTTTTTCTTGGTTATTTTTTTTTAGTTTTGGCTAGGCCCCTTTGGCCAAAGGGGCCTTAATCAAAAAAACGGCCGGTCTTTCCAAAAAAGTCAGCTCACCGGAATAGGGGCTTAAAAGGGTCCTGGCCAAACTTAAACCCAGCCCCGTGCCGCCTGCCCGCTTTCGCCCGGTATAAAAGGGGGCGAAGATTTTTTCTTCTTGGCCTGCCTTTACGCCCGGGCCGTCGTCTTGAACTTTAATGGCCCCCATTTCCCCCTGAAGGGAAAAACTGACCTGGGCTTCCCGGGCTCCGTTTTCCCTGGCGTTGTCAAAGAGATTTACCAAAACCGTTTCCAAGACGTCTCGATCGATGGAAAGCCATAACCGGTCCATGGTTCCCACCAGCCTGACCCTAAAATCAGGATAAATGGTCCCAAGTCTTTCGGCTAAGGCCAAGACCAATTGGCCGGCCTCGGTTTTTTCCTCCCCGGTGGGCGACAAGGCCTCGGCCCTGGCCAGGGCCAGTAAACGCCCCACCAGCCTTTCCAATCTTTCCAGATCCAGACCGATGTTTTCGGCGAACTTGCCAAAGGTGCCCGGGTCCATGCTGGGCCCATGCTCTCCGATTAATTCCATGGCCCCTTTGATGGCGGCCAGGGGAGTTTTAAATTCATGGGAAACCCCGGCGGCAAAGGCCTTTAGATAATCCGATCTTCTGGCCAAGCGTTCGGTCATGTCGGAGACGTTTGCCCTTAGCTCGGCCACTTCCTTGACCACGAAAAAATCGCCCTTGGCCTTAGGCTTGACCGTTTGGCCGCTATCCTCCGCGGCCAGCCGGGCCTCCCTGGCCAGTTTTTTGACCGGGCCAATGATCAGTAGCGAGGCCGATAAGCTTATGACCACCATCAAGGCCAGAATCGAGGCCCCGGCCCGGGCCAAATTGCGCCTTTCCTGATACAGGGCCTGGGAGAGTTGTCTGGGGGTTCTGGACAAATAAACCACCCCGACCAGCCTTTGGCCGTTAAAAACCGGAAAGGCCACGAACACCCTATAGGGGGTATTCCTACTGGCCGAAGATAAATCCGTCGCCTCGCTAACTTCCCTTGCCCTCAAAACACTGGCGTAACTGCCCTCCAAGGCCTTGGCCACTTCCAGGTTTCTTTCCAAAGAAAGACCATGGCCCCGGCCCGGACTAGCCACCAAGCCATGAAAATCAAGTAGCGATATCGTGGACAGTGTGGTTAAGGTGGCTTCCCTAATGACCGGACTAAGTTTACTGGCCACCATGGAAGCCACCTGGTCGACTTCCCTGGTGGAGGCTGAAAAAGACAGGGGATCTTTATAAATTTGAGAACTTGATCTATTTAGCAAGGTGGGGACGATCCTTAGATCCGAATCTGCCAAACTCTCTCCAAAGGGATTGTTCCAGTGGGCCAGACCGTAATCCCGGCCGCCCAAATCCACGGCCAAATCGCGGTACATAGCCCCCACCAAGGCCGCTTGCGAAATAAGCTCACTTTCCGTTTGCCCGACCAGCTCGTCTTCGTAAATCTCAAAAAGGTAAAGCCCGGAGATGGGAACGGCTAAAATAACCAAATTGACCAAAAGCAGAATCAGCCTCAAACTGGGATGCCGCCCCGTTTCGCCTTTAACCCTGCCCATGAGCCCCATCCTCCCAAATCGCCTGACCCAATCGACCTCCGCCGCCCCTGCTCAAAAAAAACCGCCCCCAACCAAGCCCCGCCAGGGCCGATCAAAAAAACCGCCCCTAACCAACCGAGCCCCGCCAGGGCCGCTCCAAAAAAAAAACGCCCCCAACCAACCAAGCCCAGATCGGCCCACTTAAAATCTTCCAAGCCCAAAGCCCAAAGGGCTTTTCTTACTCCTCGCCGCCCGAGGCCGGACCAAAAATAGCCTCGACAAAGTCCTCGGCGTTAAAGGGTCTAAGGTCTTCGAAGGACTCCCCGATGCCGATGTACTGGACTGGGAGCTTATACTCATTGATTATGGAGACGATCACCCCGCCTTTGGAAGTCCCGTCAAGCTTGGTCACGATTAAAGAATCAATGCCAATGGACTCGTGAAAAATCTTGGCTTGACTGGCGGCGTTTTGACCCGTGTGGGCGTCCAAAACCAAAATCGTTTCATGGGGAGCCCCGGGCATGGCCTTGGAAGCCACCCGTTTGATTTTTTTAAGCTCGTCCATCAAATTAACTTTGGTGTGAAGCCGTCCGGCCGTATCGATAATGACTACGTCAATGCCCCTGGCTTGGGCGGCGGTTAAAGCGTCAAAGACCACGGCCGAAGGATCGGCCCCGGTGGGCTGAGAGATGATGGGAACGCCCAACCTTTTGGCCCAAATAATCAACTGATCCACGGCGGCCGCCCTAAAGG
>JAITJP010000115.1 GCA_031278835.1 Deltaproteobacteria bacterium | reverse complement strand
TGTATGCATAGGACCCTTATCGCCCAAACCAACGAAGTCGATGACGCCCAGTTGGCCGTTGACGATCTCTTGGCCCAGTTGGCTCTGGAGAGAAACCTCTCCAGTAATTGTGTTGGTTTTATTTTTGGGGACACCTCGGTTTTTGACCCCGAGCTCTTACCGGCCTTATCGGCCCGGGTAAATTTTGACATCATTGGCTTTAATTCCAACGTCAGTTCCGGGCCCTCGCACAAGTTTGAGTTTAACTACCTAACCTTAATGGTCATAACCGGGGACGACCTAAAGATTTCCACGGTGCTGTCGGACGATTTCGCCAACACTCACCACGAGGCCATCATCGATCTCTACCGAAAAGCCGCCAGTAAGCTTGATAACCCACCTAAGCTGGTTTACCTTTTGGGCTCCAGGCAGAGTTCCTACTTTCACCCCGACCGGGTCATGGCCAGCCTAAACTCGGTGGTGGGCGATTGCCCGGTATTTGGCGCCTTGGGCTGTGATCTTGATTCCATTCTAAAAAACGGTTATTTAATCTATAACGGTAAGAAATACCTTAATCGCGCGGCTCTAGTTCTATTTGACGGACCAATAAGACCTAAATTTTCCCTTTTTAAGATACCAGAAAATAAGTTTTTGAAGAGCAAGGCCATCATCACTTCCTGCAAAGACAACGTCATTGAAGAGATCAACGGTCTTCCGGCCATAGATTATCTGGGTACCCTGGGCCTGGTCATTGAAAAGGAAATGGATTTTAGCTTTTCCGTGCCTTTGATCATGGAACACCCCGACGCCGGATTTTGGGAACCCATCTTGATTTTAAAGCAAAAAAACGGGGGCCATGTCATCTGCACCAAAGACGTAAGGATAAACTCAACCCTGGGCTTGGCCGGTTTTGACGAATTTGACGTCATGAAAACGGCCAACGATCTCGCCGAGGAACTTAGGTGGGAAACCTTTAATTGTTGCCTTATTCACTCATGCCAGGGCCGCTACATCTCCTTGGGCCTGGACTATATGGCGGAAATTAACCGGTTTCGGAACATCCTAAGCCAAATGACTCCCTACTCGATAAGTTATACCGGAGGCGAAATCTGCCCGAGAATTGGGGATGAAAAAGGCCCGGTCAACGGTTTTCACACTTTATCGTTGACTTGCTGCAGGTTTTAAATTTTCTGAGCGAAAAATAGCCTTTTTGGGTGACCGCTTCACCCGGAGGGCCAAAAGGCCAAGAGATAAAAAGACAAAAAGACAAAAACTTTGGCCTTTAACCTTTGGTTCGAAAAGCTAGTCCATAAGGCTTGGCCTTTTGGGTCACTCCTTGGGCAATTAAGCCCTTAGGGGGAGGTCTTTTGGTTAAAAACCGATTGGACGAGTGGCTTTTTCGCGATTACGGTTGGAACTTACCCTAAAGGGACGGTCACGTCTCTTTAAGGAGGGACCGACATGGGAGACTTTAAATTGATTGAAATAGGCTATACACCTTCAAACGAGGAATACATGGCCTTGGACCTTGAGCTCAAAAGGCTGCGGCGGGAATACAAAAAAATCAACCGCCAACACACCTTTCTTCAAAAGCTCATCGCCAGGACCAAGGAAGCCACGGCCAACAACATGAATTTGTCCATGGTCATTTCGGCCGAAAAGACCAGCCGCGAAATCTTCCTCGATCTGATCTTGCAAAATAGCCCCAACACCTTTTTGGTCTTCGACGGTTCGAAGCGGCTTCTTTACGCCACCACCATCTTTCAAAAGCTTCTAAATATCCCCCATATGGGCCTGATCACCGGAAGAACCCTGCGAGAACTCTTCCACAAAATCATCCCGGCCCATGACATGAACACTTTTGAGGACGCCTTAAACGCCGCCGTGGAGGCCAAAATACCAGCGGTTTTGGAGCAGGTCATCGACTTTGGGGTCGATGAAAAGCAGCCCAGATCCTTTAACATCAGGATTACCCCCTTGGTCGATCCGGAGGTCAAAACCTCGGGCACCCTGATTCTCTTAAACGACCAAACCGAGGTCATCGAGGCCAGTAAGGCCCGAGCCGCCTCGGAGGCCAAGAGCGCTTTTTTGGCCAAGATGAGTCACGAGATTAGGACCCCCCTAAACAGCATTTTGGCCCTAAGTAAACTGGAACTCCAAAACAAGCTGCCCGACGGCACCATGGAGAATTTAGCCAAAATCAACGCCGCCGGCGGGACCCTTTTATCGATCATAAACGACATCTTGGATCTGACCAAGGTCGAGATCGGCCAGTTCGTCCTCTACCCGGCCCCCTATAGCTTTGCCAACTTGTTAAGCGACTCCATCAGCTTAAATATCGTCCGCATCGGCAACAAACCCATTAAGTTCGTTTTGGAAGTTGACGAAAACATCCCCTCGATGTTTTTTGGCGATGAGCTTAGGGTTAAGCAGATTCTGACTAACCTACTGTCAAACGCCTTTAAATACACGGAAATGGGCCAGGTCAAACTGACGGTCAGTTGCAAACTGGAAGACGACCAAGCCATCGTCACCATGACCGTGGCCGACACCGGCCGGGACATCAAAAACACGGATCTAAACTGGATTTTTGGGGTTTACAACCAAGTCGATAAGGTCAACCAAAAGGCCATCGAAGGCACGGGTTTGGGCCTGTCGATCTGCAAAGATCTGGTCGAACTGATGCAGGGCTCCATAGTCGTGGAAAGCGAGTACGGCCGGGGCAGCGTTTTTAAAACGGTCATTCGGCAGAAAATCGTGGACCAGGCCCCCATCGGCCCCGAGGTGGTGGCCAGCCTCCAAACCTACCAGTTCTTAAATCGGGGCAAGATCGAAAAACTCGACTTTACCCGTTTCTATATGCCTCAAGTCAAGGTCCTGGTGGTCGATGACGTCGAAACCAACCTAGACGTGGCTCACGCCTTACTGAGGCCTTACGGTTTTTCCGTGGACTGCGTTACCAGCGGAAGCGAAGCTTTGGCTCTCCTGAAAAGCGGATCGCAGCTATACGACTGTATTTTCATGGATCACATGATGCCCGACTTGGACGGCATAGAAGTGGTCAAGATCATCAGAGAAGAAATCGACACCGACTACGCCAGAAACGTCCCCATCATAGCCATGACCGCCAACGCCTTACTGGAAAGCGAAAAGCTATTCTTAAGAAATGGCTTCCAGGCTTACATTCCCAAACCCATTGATCTGGGCCAGCTGCACATGGTCTTGAGCCATTGGATAAGGGATCGACTAAGCCACGTCTATCAGGTAACCGATCCACCAGAGGAGGATTTGGAAGCCAGTTTGGAGGAAAATTTAAACAACATGACTAAAAACTTGATCCTCGATGGTGAAAATAATAAACCCTTCGCTACAGAAGCGGAGATAAAAGCCAGATTAACCACGTATTATATAGACGGTTTGGACTTGGTCAAGGGCTTGGCCCGTTATGAAGACAAACCCTCCATATACATACCGCTTTTAAGGTCCTTTGTCCGCCACACCCCGGCCATGGTTGAACAGCTGAAAAACCCAACCCCGGAAAACCTGACCACCTTTGCCATCAACGTCCACGGCTTCAAAGGCGCCTGCGCCGGCATTTGCGCCAATAAGGTGGCCGCCCTGGCCTTGGCTCAGGAAATGGCCGCCAAAAAACCCGATCTGGAAGCCGTCATCGAGCAAAACGAGGATTTTATCGCCGCGGCCGAGATCCTTATTAGGGAGCTGGCCATTCTCTTAAGAAACTTCCCCACTTTCAAGGACGAAAAAACCCGGGAAGTCAGACCCAGTCCGGACTTGGATACCCTGGAGTCCTTAATCGAGGCCTGCCAGTCCTTTAAAAACTCCGAAATTCAAAAACATCTCAAGGCCCTGGAAAACTTTGAATACCAAACCGATTCAGATTTGATCGACTGGCTCCGCGAGCAAGCCGACAACATCGAATACGACTCCATAATCAAGAGGATTGGGGAGTACGTCAGGGAAAAAAGGCCCAGCGCCTAAAAGAAACTTTGTGACCAGGATTTTTGGGGTCCTGGTCATGATGGCCCACAAACCTTTGGCCGGGGTGTTCCGGCCAAAGGTTTAGGGCGGCTTAAACTGGCTATTTTTTTTTAACCCTCGGCCTTGACTTTGTTCAGAAAAACGGCTTTTTATTATGGTAAGTTTAGGTCAACCTTTGTTAGAAACCTGTTCGTATTACAACGATCTGGTTAAAGCCAATATCCACAAATGCGACGGCTGCAATAAATGCATGAGAGTTTGCCCGGTGGAAACGGCCAACGTGACCTTTCTGGATCGTCAAGAAAGAATTCGGGTTAGAAACGACTCCAGTAAGTGCTTGGGCTGCGCCGCTTGCATTTCCGTCTGTCACCGAGGGGCCCGCTATTTCGAAGACGACACGGAAAAGTTTTTTAATGATTTAAGAGATGGCAAGCGCATCTCCCTTTTGATCTCCACGGCCTTTGCCGGAAATTTTCACGATTACAAGGTGGTTTTTAATTTCCTAAGGCAAATGGGGGTTCACCGGATCTATGACCTGTCCCTGGGCATGGACATCTACGTCTGGGCTCACATTAGGCACATCGAAAACTCCCAAGCCTTTACCATGATTACCTCGCACTGCCCGGTCTTGACCTCGTATTGCAAACTGCACCGCAAGGAACTTTTGCCCAGGCTCTCGCCGATTTTGAGCCCCTATTCAATTTTGGCCATATATTTGAAAGAAAAAAATAAAAATCTTGACGATTTGGCCTACCTGACCCCCTGCATTTCCTCAAAATCCGAGTTTGATCCCAACCGGGAAAACCTTAAATACTCCTTGACTTTCCGTAAACTCTCGGAATACATCAAGAAAAACTACCCCTCGGGCTTAAACCCCACCGAGTCGGATTTTGATCACGTCGATAAAACCATCGGCACGGCCGTTTCCGTGGGCAATTCCTTCCAGAGAAAGGTCGAGTTTTTTACCAAAAACAAAATAAGGGTCGATCGTTACAGCGGGCAGAGAATTTTTAAGCTCCTGGACGTTTACTCATCCTCCGATCCTGACGATCTGCCCCATATACTTGAGCTAATCAACTGCGAACTGGGCTGCGATTTTGGCCCGGCCCACGTGCAGGATCTTAATAATTTTAAGATGAAAAAAGTCATCCACCGGGGCAATAATTTGGCCTACTGTGAGGAAGACATCAAAAAATACGAACGGCTTCATCAGATTTTTGACCAGGAGCTGGATCTGAATAGTTTTTACCAAACCTTTCATCCCTGCCCGCCCAGCCTGGATTTTGTCACCGAGGATCGAGTTGAGGAAGCCTTTAACGCATTGGGCAAACGCACCACGGCCCAAAGAACCATGGACTGCTACGCTTGCGGGGCCAACACTTGCCGCGACATGGCCGTGCGCATCGCCCTGGGCGTTAATATCCCGGAAAATTGCTACATCCTGGCCAAGGATAATATTTCCAACGCCAACAAACGCTATACCGATTATTTAAAGCTGATCCGGGTCATGGGCGAATACATGCTGGCCAGTTGCATGAAAGACAAATACGAAAGCATCGAAAACTCCATGATGACCCTGTGCTCGGCCATGGACGCCTCCAGGGCCTCGATCTGGAAAACCACCTACGATTCCCGGGAACGGGCCCGGGGCGATATTGTCCTGTCCTTTCCCCGGGTAAAAAAATCGCGCCTAATCACCATAGACCATAAAAACTTTCCCGAATGGCTCGAAGCCATGGGTGACGACAAGCCGGTCATCAAATCCTCAGCCAACATGACCGCCAAGGAAAAAAAGTTTTTCCGGGAAATGGGCTACGGCAATCTCTGCTGCGTGCCCATCATGGCCGGCGGCGATTTTTGGGGCTTTCTGATGATCTCCCGCTCCAATCAAAAACCCTTTACCAAAGAAGAACTGGGCGTGATTGAATCGGCCGGTTGCCTAATCATCTCAACCCTAATTTCCATCATCGCCGAATACCACGATCAAACCGATACCCTGGGCGAAATGGCCTAGCTTATAAAAATCCCCTGGGCCCGGGACTGGACCCAGGGGATTTTTATAATTTTTCAAAACTAAATAAAAAAAAAGGGGCCATTGGGGCTAATTTTAAAAAACCCCGATGGTTTTTTTTTATTTTTTTT
>JAITJP010000042.1 GCA_031278835.1 Deltaproteobacteria bacterium | reverse complement strand
TATTGAAACCAAATAAAATTCCATTATAACCATAAATTTATTTACTAAGTTTAAACAAAAATACTTTTTGATTATAAAATCAATAAAATTGGCTATGGGCTGGCCCCTTTTGACATTGGGGCCAGTTTAACTTAGTCAAAAAAGCTCTTCCAAAATCACTGGGCCAAAAAAAAAAAGCCGGAAGACCCTAGTCTTCCAGCTTGTGGTAAGTGCTATATCGTGAATATTTTTAAATTTATTATAGCCGAAAATAATCCAATGTCAAGAGATTTTTCTAAGCCCCCAAAAAAAAATAAAAAAAAATCGGCGATGGTTTTGGCCAGCGCCGATTGGTTTTTTTTTTAGGGGGCCAACTAAGGGCTGGGGCTTAGGCAAATGGCTTGAATTAGCTAGTTTTGCTTAATGGCTTTACCCTTGGGCGCGGCCAGGCTGGTCTTGGGGGCTTGGGCCTTTTTCTTTTCCCACAAAAGGAGAATGGGCGAGGCCAAAAAGATGGAAGAGAGAGTTCCCACCACCACGCCGATTAGAAGGGCCAGGGCGAAATCGCGGTTAACCGGGCCGCCCAAAAAGTATAAGCTCAGTAAGGCCAGGATGGTGGTGCCCGAGGTCAGGATGGTCCTGGAGAGAGTTTCGTTGATGCTTTTGTTGATTAGGCTGGCCAAGTCGCCCTTGTCGCGGGATTTTTGGGTGTTTTCCCGGATGCGGTCAAAAACTATGATGGAATCGTTAAGCGAATAACCAATGATGGTCAGGATGGCCGCCACAAAGGAGAGGGTGATTTCTTTGTTTAAAAGGGAAAATATACCGGTGGTGATGATCACGTCATGAATCAAGGCGATGATGCCGCCCAGGGCGAAGGAAAATTTCAGGACGTAACAGGTGACTAGGGTCACCACCAGGGCCACCAAGATTAAGATACCCACCCCAACTCCGAATAAACTGACCAGGTAGATGACCCCCAGGAGTATGGCCACGAAAATGGCCGAGGCCCCCCATTTTTGTTCAAAGCGGCCGGAGATGTAAATGATGATGATGAGGATACTGTAGTAAATGGCGTACAAGGCTTTTTGTCTTAAATCTTCGCCAACCTTGGGGCCAACCATTTCCTCGCGGTCAATATTGATCTGGCCTTCACCAAAGCGCTCATTAAGCAGGGCCAGGGCTGACTCGGAAAGTTTTTGGCCTTCCCCGGTGGGGCCCTCGCTGACGTTAACCAGATATTCTTGGCCGTCTTCGCCAAAGTTTTGCAAACTGGAAATGGTAAAGCCGCCCTCTGAGAAGATCTGCCTTAGGGCCTCGGCCCCGGGATCGTCAGTTAGGGAAAACTGCAAAAGCAAGCCGCCCTTGAAGTCAACCCCCAGGTTTAAGCCCTTATGGTAGATTACGGAAATAATCGAGATCAAGATCAAAAGGCCCGAAATAACAAAGGCTTTGTAACGATTGCCAATGAAATTATAGTTTGAACCGGGCTTAATTACTTCAAAGGACATCTATTCGTGCCTTCCTTTTTCGCGTAAAACATTGTCTAAAGACAGTCAACTTAAATGCTGACTCTCTTCATTTGGCGCCTATTGAAAAGGACTAGATCAAAGACCCATCTGGAGGCGAAAATTGAGGTGAACATGGAGGAGAGTATACCGATAATTAAGGTCACGGCAAAACCCCTGATGGGCCCGGAACCAAACTGATACAAAACCATGGCCGCCAAAATGGTGGTGATGTTGGAATCAAAGATGGTCCAAAAGGCCCGGTCAAAACCGCCCTTGATGGCCCCGGCCGGGCTTTTTCCGGCTCTGATTTCTTCCCTGATACGCTCAAATATCAAGACATTGGCGTCAACGGCCATGGCCAGGGTCAAGACCAAACCAAAGATGCCCGGTAAGGTCAAGGTGGCCCCAAAGGCGGCCAGGGCCCCCAAAACGATGGGAAAGTTAAAAACCAAGGCCAGATCGGCCACGATGCCCGAGGCCCGGTAATAGATGAGCATAAAAACTAAAATTAGGCACAGACCCATGATGCCGGCCGAAAAGCCGTGGCGGATGGAATCCTGTCCCATGGAAGGGCCCACGGTTCTTTTTTCAATGACCGTGACCGGGGCGGGTAGGGCCCCGGCCCGTAAGGCCACGGAAAGAACCCGGGCCTCGTCTAGGCCCAAATTGTCGATATAGGCCTCGCCGTCGGGGATCCGGGTGCGAATGGAGGGGGCCCCGTAAACTTGATCGTCTAAGACAATGGCCAAGCGCCGGCCGACGTATTTGGTGGTCAGATCGTCAAACTCCCTGGCCCCGCGGCTATTGAAGGTCAAGGTCACCTGGGGTTCGCCAAATTGTTGGCCGCGGACCACCCGGGAATCGACCAAATTTTCTCCGGTCATTTCCGGCTGTTTTCTAAGCAGTAAAGGCACCCTGGTTTCGGCCCCGGTCCGGTTGTCAATAACCTTTTCGTACAAAACTTCCGTGCCCGGAGGGGCCCCGACCCTTAAGGCCTCTTCGGCCGAAACCGAGCCGTTATCGACCAGTTTAAATTCCAAGATGGCCGTTTTCCCGATCAGATCGATGGCTTCCTGGGGATTGGAGACCCCGGGCAGCTGTATGATGATGCGGCCTCCGGCCTGGGGCCTAATGTCGGGCTCGGCCACGCCGTACATGTCGACGCGGTTACGGATGGTCTCCAGGGCTTGACGGGCGGTAATTTCCTCAAGTTCGGTCCGGGCCTCCGAGGTAAAGGTCAAAGTCGATTTAAGGCCGTCGCTTGAGGCTACCCTTAAGGTTTCGCCAAAATAACGGCTCAAAACCTCGTTGACGGCGCTCTGGGTGGTCAGGTCGGTTAAGGTCAAAATGATCTCCGGAGAGTTGACGTTTTCCAGTCTAAAACCGGTCACTTTGGCCTCGTTTAAGCGGCGGCGCAAGTCTTCCATGTGCCGGTGGATGGCGTTATTTACGGCCACCTGGAGGTCCACCTCCATGGCCAGATAAATACCGCCCTTAAGGTCCAGACCCAGGTTGATGGTTTTTTTGGGCAGTATTTTGCTCAAAAAACCTCGATCCTTGGAGCCGGCCGCCCCGTAGTTCAAAAGAGTGGGTAACAAATATAAAAGACCGCCCCCAATAACCAAGAGCAGCAAGATACCCCGCCAAACTAAATTTCTATTCATACAAACAACCCAAAAAAACCGGATTTATCAAAACGCGAACCAAATACGACCTTAGGCCGTTTTTTGTTCGAAACTATTTCGCTTTAAGTGACTTCGGGCCCTATTTTAAGACTTTTTCTCAAAGGGCCAGCAGGGCCCTTTATGGCCCCCTG
>JAITJP010000439.1 GCA_031278835.1 Deltaproteobacteria bacterium | reverse complement strand
CCCACCCTTTAGTCATTTAAAAATAGAGAAGTTAAGGTTTTAGAAGCGCTTTTTGTTATTTAATGATCGAGAGGTTAAGGTTTTAGAAGCTCTTTTTGTTATTTAAAGATCGAGAGGTTAAGGTTTTAGAAGCGCTTTTAGTTATTTAAAGATCGAGAGGTTAAGGTTTTAGAAGCGCTTTTTGTTATTTAAAGATCGAGAGGTCAATATTTACAAAGGCTTTAGTTATCTAGCTGAGAGTACCAAAATGGTTTGATATTTTCGAGGAGGCTGGCTTTACTGGGATCGTAGACGACATCTCGCCAAGTTTCGTCGGTGAGTCTAGGAACGTCTAAGGGATATGAGTATTCATAGTAGGAAAACATATAGCCAAGGGTCAGCCGGGGGCCCCCGGAACGATCGTTAACGAAAACGTAGATCTTGCGAGGAGTTCCGGTGGCCGCGTACAAAATTTTTTGAGCGTCAAAATCAGTGTGAAGGTCGGCTATGATGGCCATGCTCAACTTACGCCACGAGTTTACGTCGTTGGGATCCGCTTCACCCCACTGATCCAAGAGTAAGGAAGTGTTAAATGATTTGGCCAGCTCTTTGATGGTAGCGTAATCCTCGGAACTAAGTTTTTCCTCATTAACCTCGCGTTGGGCGATACGGAGAGCCTTTTCGCATAATCCTTTAAAAGTATTTAATTTATCCGTAAAAGTTTTAACGTCACTGGCTTCCAGAGAATAATTTTTAAACAAAGCCAGAAGTTTATCGACGCTGACTATTAAAGAGAAGAAAACTTGGGGATCGGGCTCCACGTAACCGCGCGGCTGGGGTGTAGCGAAATGGGCGGCCACTGTCGGCAGATCGCCAGTTTCGGCCCCGCTCTGCTTTACGTAGAGAATGGTGTCATGTCTGAGTTCCGCCCAAGAGGCGTGGGCCGTTATCAGTTTTTTCCATTTCCAGGGGCCCGTTTTCCGATAAAAAAACTGTTTTGAGCCTGAATCAGTAAATAGATCTTTAAGAATCAATAACCAGGAAGAATAGAAAGTAGGATAAATTTTACCGATATTCAAGGCAAGTTGTTTTAAACGGTTAAGTGAATCAGTATATCGAGGGACATAGTCATTTTTTATAGAGACTTCATCAGAGGCTTCCGAGCCCAGGGCCGACATTAGGTCGGTGCCCATAGGCATGGTACGAGGAATGGCTATCGAGCCAACCCGAGGTGTCGTTAGCTGATTTAAGACATAAGAATCAAAGACGAAACGTTTCCCTGACAACCTGAATTCCAAATCCTCCGGAGAAACCGGTTCTTGTGGGTTTCCTTGCATCACGTAGGTAATCGAGGCTTGGGGTATTTTAATTTTAAGCTCCTCGGCCAGTCGTCTAATCCTGGCATCGTCGGCGATGTTTCTGGGCTCACCTATAATTTCAGAGACGTATGGGTAAAAATCCAGGTAACCGGCGTCATCCGGACAGCCAATAAGGTAATTTATGGGACCGTCAACGGAGTTCCATTCCCTTTCAATTGGCTTAAGGGCAAAGACTATCAAAGCGCTTGCCCTAACGGACTCCAGGTTAGGGCTTCCATCCGCTCTAAATAGCGAAAAACCGGCGTTACCTAAATAACTCATGGCCCTAAAATATATTTCTAACTCCGGCGACAAAGTGTAATGACCTCTGGCTCTGTATTGGGTGTAGTCATCTCTGTTACCGGTTATCGGGGAAGTTTCTATTTTATGGGCGTCCATTATCAAGTCAACCTCAGCCTTTACCCGAGCTGAGTACTTAATGGTTCGGTCACCAAAGAGTACCAGGGGGACGGAAAACAAATCTTTAACGGTATCGTAAGCTTCCCGAGCTTGGGGGGTAGTGAGTTGCGGCTTAATTTTTTCAAGCTCGGCCAGAGCCAATTTCATATTTTTGGCCAAATGTGGCGAAAAGTAGGTTTTCTCAAGATTTTGCAACATGCGATCGAAAAGAATGTGGTAGGAGTGCAAAAAAAGGTCCGTGGAAATGAAATCGGCCATCCCTACGCCTGTCTCGAGATAAAGGTCGGCCATATCATCGACTTCGATTTTGGTCGGGTAAATGTTGGTTGGATCTATCCAAAAACCATTTTTGACCACTTGGGATTTTACCGAATCGGGTAAGGTCTCCGGCGGGATTGATGGCAAGTAGCCAGCTTCAGGATGGTAGGGATCTGGAAGGCGAATTTTGGAGGATAGCCAGTCGGGATCGACCCTTGAGTTGTCCGGGGTATAGCTTGAGGCGGCGACAAAATCATCGGCTCGCCCCCAGGCGTACCTAGCCCCAACGCCGCCGTCCCCATACAAGTATAGTCCACTGCTTGAAAACTTAAACAATAACCATCTGGTTCCCTTTACGGAGGTCTCGCCAATGGCCGAGACTATTTCACCCTTAAGAATAGAGTAGTTATATTGAGCTAGATTGTATTTTTTAGCCGTTTGGCCAGGTTGAAGCAAAAGAAGCGGGCTATCGATTCTGGTGATGAAATCTTCATTAAAAGTACGTATTTCTGGTAAATTTTCCAGGCCGTCCATTGGGACATAGCCTAAAATATTCGAACTGTCTTGGGGATCAATAAGCTCCAGCCAACTGTCTTTAAATCTACCCTTGGTCGGACGAACTTGAATAATGTTACCGTAGACTACGACTCCTTTTAATTTTTCATCATCGTGACCGTATTGTTCTTTATATCTCCATTTAGCGTCTGGTTGTTCGTAAATAGGGGAGATTTTATTAATAACCATAAGGTGGACAGTAATCTGAGCTGAGGCTATCGGCGGTAAATAAGAGATAATAACCCCAATAAAGAATACTATAAGTAATCCTAAGAAAAAAATATTATATTTTGAACTAAATACTTTTGTTTTACTATTTTTCATGGGTAACCATTTTTTTAAAATAAGTAAAGATTAGATTTTTTGCGTTAACGGGTAGATACCTGTTCACGCCTAAATTAAAAAAAGACTATTTAAACTGAAACTTAGGAGCCAGATCGGACGGCTAAAAAACTCTCGCCCTAAAGGGCCGCCATAAAGGGCTTAGGCGCCCAATAGACCCCTTGAAGCCAGGGGTTCCATGTTCCGTCAGCTCAACCCAGTCAGGGCGCCTTGGCTGGCGGGCGGCGAGTTTACCATGGTCAGGTCAAGGCTAGAGCCTTGGCCGCTTTATCCCCCAATTGTGAGTTTAGTCACAAGTTGCCAGATTTTTAAACAATATTTTTATCGATGTTGATTATAAAACAGTAAAAAACCATTGTCTAGGAAAATTTAGAGGATTGGACTTGGTCATGATGGTCGTGTTTATTAAGATAGAAGTCGTTTTTTTAAGTAAGTAAGTAAAATTTATGGCCATTGGCTTGGGGGTATTTGGACCGGGTCAGGTAAAAGCCTTTTTTAACTAAAACTAAATTTAAATTTTTGAGTAAATCAGAAAAACAAAAACGCCCCACCGCGGCGGGGCGTTTTTGTTTTTTTTAGGAGTAACTTTTTATGGGGCCGTTTTGGGCTTTGTATTGAACGGTCAGGCTTTCCTGGGCCGTGGAGCCCCAGGTAACCTCAAAGCCCACGAAGGGGAAGGAGACGCCCAGGTTGATATTCATGGCCGAAGCCGAGCGGCCCTCAAAGGTCATTTTTACGGAAGTTAGCTGGTAATTTGACTCGTTTTTGAGCAAAGCCTTAACTTCTTTTTTATTGGAGTCAGTGGCCTCAAGATCTTGGCAATGGGCCAGTACCTCAGGTTTAAGTTCATTGGTGGTTTCCAAGGTGAAATCAGAACCGCGGGCTTGGAATTCTACCACCATGGCCTTGATTAGATTTGAGTCTAAGCCGAGATTTTTAATGGAGTATTGCCTAAACTGAGATTCGGCGTAAGGGCCGGTGAATTTTAAGGTCGTGGTCTTGGTTGAGCCCTCCAAAATATTATTGGCGTCGCTTTTGGTGGAACGGGTGACCGTGGAACTAGTCGAGGCGGAGATGCCCAGACGCACGTTAAGGGCCCCATCTTCGTAACCATAGCCAGCGTCTAGGTTGCCGGTCTGGCCGAAGATTTTCCTGGTCCGCTGGTTAACTTCGGTTTCATTGTCCATGGCGTTTTCGAGGGCGTCCCTGGCCGCGAAGGTTGAGTATCTTTCTTCATCCTCATCTTGCTCTTGGGTATGGGTCCGGCCAACCGATAAGTCCACGCCCACTTGACCGTTTAAGGTGGTGGTCGTGGAGATGGTCTGGGCGTTGGCGTCTGTCTCGGTGATTCTTTGAAGAGCGCCCGAGGCCTCAAAACCGGCCGTGAAAACGGCCCCAATGGCCAGGGTGGTGTTATCCATGATCTTAATTTTGCCAAGCTCCACTTGACCTTTTAAAGCCACGGTCGCGCCATTGGTGTCCGAGATTCTAACGTTTTGGCAGTGCAGGTAGATATCTTCGGGCGAGAAAGACTTATCGCTTATTTTTTGGAGAAAAGCGGCGGCGTCATCCCTTGACTTAAAGTCAACCGACAGACACTGTTCGGTGGAGGCGGCCAAACCTAGACCGGCCTCAAGAACCCCGTCCAAAACGTTGGTTCCGCCACCCAAAGCCCCCTGGTAACCCCCTCGAATGGCCATCTGGTAGACCCCGTTTTCGTCTCGGCCCAAAGAAAAACCATCCTTCATGGCCAAATCAATGGCCCCTCCGACTTTGACCGGTCCCTTTATCACCCCGACCGAGAGAGCGCCGCCTCTCTGGGTGGAAAAATCCATGGCCGAGTTGGGATCAAGCTGATCGAGTAAGGCCGCGAAACGTAAGCGGTTGGTTTCCGAGAGGACCATGTCGCGCATGGCTTCAGGCGTGTCAACGTAAATATCGATGTCTTGGATGATGACGTCAAGAGATTTATGGGCGTCTTGGCAAAAACTCTCAAGGACTCCTGGGCGCTCGTCGGTATTGGTAACCATGGTTTCTCTGCTTAAGGGCTGATCTATATTGGCCTCGATCAGCGCCCCGGCCATGGCCTTACTCAGACCGAAATTTTCCATAAGATTTTTTTCGATCCGGGTACGCAACCGGTCATCGCCTTGACGATCGCGTAAAGAACTCTCGGCCTCCTCAAAAGTCTGGTAGTCAAGGGAAGCGAAGGCCGCCAAAGTACTTAACCTGGTGGCTTCGGTTAAAAGCCGTTGGGTTTTGAAGGTGAGATCTTTCATGGCCTCGGAAAGAACGTCTTTTTTATCCAAATAGGCCACTCTGGCGTCGGCTAAGGTCTGACGCTGGACCTCAAACAAGTTGGCCGCGCTGCCCCTTAAGGTCAAGGTCTTGCCGGTGAAAAAATGTCGCTTTAGTAGCTGTCCTTCCGGGGTTTTGGCCTTGAGCAGATCGACCTTATCCATGGCCCGTTCCACGGCCTTGGTGGGCACGACCGCTGAATTTGAACCCACGGCCCCGGCCACGACCATCTCTCTGGTCGCGCTCCAAACTGAATCGCCAAAAAAAAGTAACCCTTTGGCCACGGTTTTATAGTCCACCCCGCCATCCGAACGAAGCCGAACTTTTTCACTACTGTCTTTTAAAGACAAGATTATTTCTGACTTATCGTCGAGGTGATATTCGGAAATGTCATCCATGATGGCCTGTTTTAAGGAATCGAAAGTCTCAGAAAATTTGCTATCATCGGATTTAAGAGCCTGCAAAGCTTTAAAATTATTTAACAATCTAGTGCCTTCAGGATTTTTTTTGTGAAATTTAGAATCCCTCATGTGTTTTATGTCAATGCGTTTTGGCAGTTTTAAGTCTTTAAGGGCGTTTAATTGGGCCTCTCTCGTGTCAAGACCTTGGATGTTTCCGGATAAAGTGTCCTTAAAACCAAGCACGCAATAGGCGATTTGTTCGCCCTCAACCTTACCGGTATCGATGGTCTTTGTTGAGGCGTTCAGGGCTTCCTGGTGTACGAGAAATCGATAGTTATCGGCCAGCTGACTTTTTCGAATCTCTGGATTTTTGTCGCCGGGTTCCCCAGATTTAAAGTTCAATTTCTCCCAGTCTGGATTAAAGGAGGTTTTCATGACCTCATCGAGGACTTTTCTGGCCGCCTCGGCTTCGGCTTCACGCTTACGAACCTTATCCATTACTCCGGAAAGCTCCTGGATCTTGGCCGTGGAGATGTCCATTTGTTCAGCGAAAGTTTTTGTATCGGCGCCCTTGGTCTCAAAGTCTAATTTTTGTAAAAGGGCGTCAATCACTTTGTCAGGCCGGGAAAGATCTTCGGCCCTTTTGGCCAGCCCTTTGGTCAGGGCTCTAAAGTAGGCCCTGGAATTGTCGTCTTCGATGTTAAACTCAATGCTTGATGAGGTCAGCATGTTCCGAAGCATGGTGGTCGAAGCCCTTTGAGCCATAAGTCGGGGACTATGGTCAGCCATGTTATCCATTAACAGGCCGATCTCAAATCTGGCCAGGATATTTCCGCCCTTTTTGGCCATTTCAGAGGCTCGTCTCATGTCCGATCCGGAAAGTGGACCTAGTTGAAACATGCCCCGAAGAACGTCTATGGAGCTGTTTTTAAAGGCCTCGGGCAAAAGGGCTTTAAAGGCTTCAAGATCTTGGTCGTTTCCCGCCAAATTGTTTTCCCGGACATAGGAACTCCAGGCCGTCTGGACCAAAAGGGTGTTAAAGGAATTGGCCACGAAACTTGGTGGTTGGGTTTTGTCGCTGGTGGTGGTGGCCGACAAAAGGTTAATCATCAGTTCCGAGGTCAAATCGGATCCGCTTTTGAGGTTAAAGGTATCCAAGAGGTCTTGGGCCCCGCCCTGCTTTAACTGGGCAAAGGTCTGGCGCTTTAGCCGGGAGTCGGTGTGGTCCGAAATGACCTGGTCATGAGCGGAGGCCGGGGTTAGGCTCAGCTTAATGTCCAAGGCGGTCCGATCCATGTCCGGGCGAGAGAGAAGCGCCGAATCGACGGCCTTAGAAATAGCCTCAGTCGAGCCCCCGACCGAATCGGCCAGAGTTTTAGCCAAAAAAGTATCGGGCAAATCGCCACCGCCCGAGGGCACCTCGGAATTTATCAACTGAACCAAGGCCTCATTGGCGAAAGAACCGGACAGCGCCGTCAAAAGGTTGGCTTTCTGGCTATCGGAAAGGGCCAAGGTGATCTTTGGGTCGATTCTTTGAAAGGCCAGTTCACCCAAATTTTTACGCAAAACGTCTTTACGCTCGGCCATGGCGGCTTTGGCCGTCTGGGCGTCGTTACTTAGAAGCAGCCTTTCGGATCGGCTTTCCAAGTTATCGAGTTGAGCCATCACGGTAATTCCGGCGTAGGGGTCAGGATTTTCCGGAAGGGCCACTTTATCGATATCGGTGGTAATCTCCTGGAGCCGCTCCTGGGAAAACTGGCTAATCTTGGCTTGAGTGTCTGGATTGGCCCCGTGCCTGGCCATGACCGCGTCAAGATTTAAGGGGGTGGCCTTGGCCGTCTGTAACTCCTCCAATTGGCGGTCCAAAATTTTAAGGGCGATTAAATTCTTGGCCGTCTCAACTTTGGCCCCCATCTCGGCCTTTAATTGTTCGCCGGCCTTGGGATCTTTGTTTAAACGGTTTAGAGCGGCCTCAAGGCTTTTGGCCAGGTCTTCCAATTGTTGAACCGTCGATGAGCCTTCCAAGAGATCGGCCGTTTGGTCCAAACCTTCTTTGATCTCAGCCCTAAAACTCTCTTCCCGTCCGAGGCGAAACTGGTCAAAAGAAGCGATTTCTTTACTTAAAAACCTATTGTCATGGCCCTCGTCGCTTAGTCCCGAGAGATAGGCGCTGGCCTCGTTTTGGGCTTCACTCAAAAGGTCGGTATTGATGTTAATCAAGCCCCAGTCGGCCTGAAGTTGACGCATTTTGGCCCCTTGGGCGATGGCCCCCTGGTCTAGCTCAACGGTGGAGAGATTAAATAAATCAAGATCGTTATTTAGGATCTTCAAATCCTCATTGACTTTAGGATCGCCGGAATTCATGGCCAAGCGAATCTCTATGTCGGCCTGACGATCGACCAAAGGGGCCTGTTCCACCTGGGGCGGAATCAGGCGAAAATCCGAGGGATTGGACACGTTCTCCGTAAACTGTGAGCCCATCCCGATGAGGGCTTTTTTGTAGAGAATTTCGGCTCTGGGGCCGAGATCTTTGTCCACCAGGCCATTGTCGAAAATGGCCACCTTGAGATCGTGCAAAATATTTAAAGCTTCACGCTGGGCCAGGGGATTAGCCTGGAGGGCGGCCCGGGTTTTTTCCAGATCAAGCCCTTGGGCTTGGCACTCGTCCAATAGCCCCGTGACCGTTTCTTTAAATACCGGGGGATTGTAGGAATCAAGCGAAGAAGCGTTTTCAATGGCTTGGGCCAGGGCGTTACTGAGCCCCACCATCTTAGCCGAATGACCGGCCCGGTCAGTTAGATCGAGTTTGAGCTCAGCCGAATTTAAAAGCTTTTGGAGGCTGTCGCTTAATGAGATCAAGGCTTTCCTGGTTTCGCCCGTGGGCATACCCTCAACGAGCTCATTGTTGAGTAAGCCTTCAATCTGAACATGCATTAAAATGGCGTGAGCCTGATTGATCGAATTGGTATCGGATCCGCACTTTAGTAGGTCCATGGCTTTGTTTAGATCAATAAAAAAATCCCTAAAGGCCGTAGCGGCTTCTTCTTTTCCCGATTGATCGGCCAAGGCGCTCAAAGTCCTTAAGGGGTTAGCCAAAATGTTACTTTCCACCGAGTTAAATAAAGGCTTGAGGGCCTCGGTTTTGGCATCCACGGGCAGATCGTTTCGAATCTCCCTTAACTCGGCCATGGCCTGTTTGGTATCGACCAGACCGGCCATGACCCGATCGTTAAGATTCGAAATTTTACCGGCCGCGTAGCCATGTTCACCCACCTTCGGGCGAAGGCTGGTGAGTTTGGCCAAATCGTTGTCCAAACGGGTTTTTAGGCTTTCCCTTTGACTGGCGCTGGGTAAAGGCTTGGCCCGGGCCGCCTCGGCTTGACGGGTCCGCCCGACGATGCCGCGATTTTGAGCCCCGGCGCTCTTGTGGGCTTGGCCACCCCGAGAAAGCTCGCTTAGTTCAGTCGGGACCAAGGGACCTTGTTTTTGAGTAATTACCGCGTTACTCATAACCTAAACTCCTAAATTTACGAGATTAAACTCTTGACTAAAGCCCAATCTTAATTAAAGCCAATTTCTCGACTAAACCCGAATAAATTCTTCTCGGATGGGCAGTTCCAAATCCTCAGCTGGCAAAACCGTTTCCGGGGCCGCCGCCACCAAGGCTTCCAAACGCCCGGAAAATTCCTCTCGTAGGACTTGACCTAAACGATAAAACTGGTCGGTTAAGTTTTCCAAGGTGGCCAGTTCCAAGCCCAGGGCCGAGAATTGTCCGCCCAAATAAATCGAAAAGTCTTCATCGCCGTTAAAAATAAGATAGCCCGGTGGCAGCGCCCCGGGAGCCAGGTCCTTAAGCAGCTCCCACAAAAAACTGGCTTGAATCGATTCACTGGCCCCGCTCAAGGACAAAAGCGGCATGGAGAGGTTAAAAAAAAGCGACTCGGTATCGTCTGGGTCGGCCCATAGGGTAATCAAAGCCTCCGAGCCCACCGAGGAAAGGCTTATCCCGTCGCCGTCCAGAGGTGGAAAAAATGAACTTTTGCCCTCGGCCTTGTCCAAAATTGAGGTTAATATTTCATTGGCGTTCATATGCTCTCCTTAAAAAAAAGCCAATTTCGCAAAAAAAAGCCCCACCCATAAGGCCACTAGCCACCAAAGCCATTGGCGGCCACAATCAAACCCCCGCCAAATCCAAAACCGGCCCTTCTCCCCGCTCTCAAATGGCCCGGTAAAGCCTTCCCAAGGCCCCTAGGCGCCCTGCCCTGGCCAAATCCAACTGACAACACCCCACCAGGGCTCTTGAGCGCTCCCAGGCCCCAATAGGGCCCTTTTCGGCCAGGCCAAAAAAAGGCCCCATCAGGAAAAAAAACCCCAACCCATACCTAAAAAAAGCCCAGAAATTTACCAAATTTACGCGCTCAAATATTTCTGAAAAGACCAAAAAATTCACTTTACATTACCAAATTTTTGAGACCTATTCAATCGCCTTTAATTTCAATGGTTAGGCCCGCCTTGGCCGCAAAATCAACTTCTTGGCTTAATTTAAACCAAAAAAAATCAAATCAAAGTTACAAGTCTAACTATTATTACAAATAAATTTTTACTCATCAGCCCTCCCCCCATCCCAAAAAAAACCCGCCCAATAACCGGTCCCATCAAGCCATCAGGAAAAACCCAAAAAAACTTTACCCCCCTTCCTAAAAATTAAGCCCAAACAAAGCCTAAAACACAGGCCCCCAGCTTGGGGCCTTTTTCTTGGCCAATTCCAAAAAAACAAAATAAAAAATAAAAAAACCGGCCCTAGGCGGTCTAAAAATTCCGGGGTCTCTCCCCACCAAAAACAGCCCCGTAATCGCCCAAAATGGCCCCTCCCAGCCCCGCCG
>JAITJP010000166.1 GCA_031278835.1 Deltaproteobacteria bacterium | reverse complement strand
CGCCTTATAAAAGGCCCCTGGGCATTAGCCCTTGGCCCTGGGCCCTCTCAGGGCGGCCCCAAGGGAGAACTGGTTCATTTGACTTTTTGGTCACCCCTGGAAGCCTCGGGCGAGGACGTGGCTATCTCTCGGCCAAGAAATCTTAAGCTTAGGGCTTTGTCGGCCGAACATGAGGCCAGACAATCGGAGCAGCCCAGACAGGAGTCGCCCCCGACCGGACCCTCCTGGCGAGAGTGCCAGACTTGGTCTATGTCCATGGGACAGACCCTTTGGCAGGCGGCGCAGCCGTGACAATATTTGGGGCTTTTGATTAACCTTAAGGCCGAGAGCGGTTCAAGAATCCGGAAAATGGCCAACATGGGACAAAAGTAACAAAAAAACCTTTCTTTAAAAAACATTCCGGCCACGGTCAGCCCGCTTATGATCATGAGAGCCAAAGAAAGGCCAGTGGTAACTGAATTGGTCAGTTCCACGGTTAAGTAGCGACTTTCTCCCTCAAAAAGTGGCACGAGCGATTTGCCGGGACAGATCTGACAAAAAGGCAAATAGAAATCCGGGTGGAGCAGACCAAGGTTAATCAAAACCGGGCCCAGGGCCAGATAGACCAGTAAGATATATTTTATGGGGGCCAAATGGTTTCGAAGTTTTGGCGAAAAGGTTAGCCCGGTCAGGCCCAAACGTTTTCTTAGGGCCGTCAGCCAGTCGGAAATTAAGCCAAAGGGGCAGACCCAGCCGCACCAAAGCTTACCCAGGGCCGAGGCCAGAATCACGAAGATAAAAAACCAAAATAAGGCCCTTAAACCTTGAAAACCCCAGAGTTGATTGGCCGAGATGCCAAAACCAATGTAACCTTGAAGGCCCATTAGGTAGCATTGGCCCCCGCAGTAATATACGTAAGGGCAAGAAAAGCAAGGCACAGCCGGACCCAGATGGAGGCCTATCCTGCCCCCATACATGAGAATAACAAAGGAAAAATGTTGAACGATTAACCGGAGACGTTTTAGGGGCACGGTTTTGGCCTCCCACGGGCTATGACCAGAAAAAAGGCCCAGGCCGAAGCCGTCAAGCTAAGGCCAAAAACCCCAAGTCCGACCGGTAAATTTCGTTTTTCGGCCCTGGAGCGGTGCAGGTATAAACTCAAACTGGCCGTTCCCCCCTCGGCCAATGGCCGGGTGAAAACGATCCTTTTGGTGGCCGTGGTTCCCAGCTTATCCAGCTCAGGGTCATTGGGCGGCACGTAAGTAAACAGGCCCTCGGAATCAGGCCAAAGCAGGGCGACCGGGCTCTGGCCGCCCCCCTCCCAAACCGACAAGGGCACTGGCTTGGCGTCAAAATTTTTAAGGGATATAAAAAAAGTCTGCCCGGTTTGGGGCCAATAGAGGGGCTGATCTGATTTTAGTTCAAAAAATGGCCACTTTGGTGGCAGATCCTGGGAAACGGGGCTACTGGATCCCTCCCGAGCGTAAATATCAAAGTCGGCCTGGGCGTAATGTTCCGTGCCGTCCTCGGCCCTAATCTTGGCGGTGAACTCAACTCGGCTGTAACCGCCAACGGTAACCTGGGCCAGGGGCTCAGAAAAATGACCTTTGACCACCACGTATTGGCCCTTGGGCGGCTCCGGGCTAGCCAAGGACGACTGACTTTCATGCCAATAAAACTCGAAACGTCCCCCAGCCAATGACCCACCCGGGAAAAGGGCTTCAAGCCTAACCTCACGGCTGGCCAAACCCGAGGTCGAAAACCACTGCGGGCTAAGATTTACGGCCCAAGCCCCCAGGGCCCCTGGGCTCTCAATAGCCCCCAGGCTTTCCAGACCAGCCGCCTCGACCTGCTGATCGGCCCCAGCCTGACAAGCCATATAAAAATTTTCACTCAATAACAAAAACAAAAAAATAGAGGCGCCAATGGCCACTCTAAGACAACGGCCCGAAAAAAAACTCACCCCGCCAAGCACCCCCTTTTTCCAAAAACTTAATAGCCAGGCCCTCAAAATAAAAAGTCAAGCCCCAAAAAAAACCACCCTGGGCCAATTTTTTTTTATTTCGTCAAAACGATCAAGCTTAGCCCCACTTCCCACAGTCATGGTTTTAAGCCATGGGCCCAAGGCCAGAAACACGATTTTGAATGAAAATTATTGTACTCTTTCCTGGCCTTGGAGGCAATAAGGGCCCCCCGATCCTCGTTTTGATAAATGACCAAGCCATTTTGAGCCCTAGGCCAAGACCAAAGGCCCTAAGCCTAGAAAAAAACTGACCAGAGACCTACCAGGGCTGGCCCGACAAAAAAAGCGCCAATAGGCGGATTGAGGCGAAAAATAAGCTCAATTTATTTTACAAAATATCTTTTAGTAAAAAAAAATAAAAAATCGCTCCAAAGCCTAGGCCCTGTCAAAAGTCTTAAGGTGATTAGAAGTATTTAATAAGTAAATCATCCTAAGATTAAATGAGTTAAAAAAAACGGAAAAAACCCTCCCCATATGGTTAGTCCAAGTGAACCAGGCCAAATTTTTAGCCAAAGTTAGGCGAAATAAGTCCCTGACTTAGGGATAAGGCCTTAGCTTAGAGCGACATGATCAAGAAATTTTATGACTTAGGTTATCTAAAATAAGTTAAGTATTTTTTTGGCTTTATCAAGTAATTTTATCAGTTAAAGAGATCTAAAAAGATAGTTTAATCGCTTTAGATCAGTCATATTTTTGATTTAAAATTTAAAATCTAAGTTAATACAGCTAAAGTCTAGATTTAAATATATAATGATAAG
>JAITJP010000155.1 GCA_031278835.1 Deltaproteobacteria bacterium | reverse complement strand
GAAAGGCTCAGGTGGTTATTGTATGACAGTTCCTTGGCTGAATTGCTGGAAATAAAAACTCCCTTTGAAGATGGTTTGTCTAGTATTCATAATGATATTTATGATGTTAAGGAATTAATTGAAGAAAATATATCGGCAAATTTTTCTAATTTGTCTATGGCCAAACCAATAGTGGCTTTTTATGACTTAACCGAGGTCTATTTTGACCATAAGGCCATAAAAGCCAAGAGCCGTCCTGGGAAAGACCCAAGATGGCCCGTGATTTCCCTGGCCATGGTTTTAGATGAGCTGGGATTGGTCAGGCGATCGGAGATTTTCGCCGGCCAAGCCTGGGAAGCTGGTTTTCTTGAAGCGGCTTTGGCCAAGCTTAAGGCCCCAAAAGGTAGCCAGGTGGCCTTGGCCCCGGGCCTGGCCGGGGCCAAGGAGATCGAGTGGCTAAACCAGGCTGGTTATTCATGGTTTGTTTTAAGCCACGATCGGAAAAGTAATTTTGATTTTGAAAAGGCCTCGCCCATTGGTAACGATTCAGAGTTGGAAATTAAAGTTTATAAAGAAATAAGTAAAGACAAAAAAGAAGCCACTTTATTTTGCTACAAAAGACGTAAAAATTACAACAATCAGCCGTTATGGTCTAGGCCGATCCAAAGATTAACCGACCATGACCAGAACCTTGACCATAACAGTGGCCTGGGCTTAAGAATACCCTTTTATCGAAGCGACCAGCCGGCCATTGAGCGCCAAGGGGCCTATACTTTGCGCTGTAACCAGCTCGATATCTCCCTTGATGATTTGTGGCTTATTTTTGGCAGACTGGCGAGCGGGCAATGCCTTTTGGCCAGCTTGAAATCAGCCTTAAAACCCAGAATTATCGATAATTCCCAGCCCAGACGATTTGAAAGTGACATTTTTATCACTGTTTTAGCCTATCAAGGCGTTCAAATTTTATTAAATATCTTAAAATCATCTGGTATTAATTATTCATGGTGGAATTTAAGGGCAGGCTTGACCCCTCATAGGCGAGTAAGCACTATCTTTATCGATGAAGATGGAAAGGCTCATGAAATTAGGAAAAATATGATGCCAGAGACTTGGCAAGCCGATATCTATAGAGCCCTTAGACTGCCCATGGTTTGAGTAAAAGGAGTTGTGGGGAAGAACTTAAGTTGTAAGTTGGCGGGTTAAGGGCTAACTCTCTAGTTAGCGGGCCAGGGAGGCCAGGGAGTCCTGGAGCTCGGCCACCAGATCGGAGCGCAAAATGGTCAGGGATTTGGCGGTCATAAGGACTTGGTTGGGATCGCTGACTTCGAGCCTGACCAGGGCGCCGCGGTTAGAGTATTGGTGAGCGATCAGGTGTTTTTTCCCCAGGGTTCGGGCCCAGCGGGGGGCCAGGCAGCGGTGGATGTTGCCGCTGACTTGGTGTTCGGGCAAAAGGAGGTTTGGGGTAAAGCACCTAAGGGCGTAATCGCCGCCGGATTGGTCCGGGCTGGTCACGCACAAAACGGCGGCCCCGGTTTTATGAAGCTTTTCTCGATCCGGGACCAGCCGGCGGATGGGCACCGTGGAGTCTATGAACAAAATGGCCGCCCGGTTGGGGGTGACCCCGGCCCAGGTTATGGCTTTGGGATTAATCGACAGGACCTCGGCGTAAGCGTTGAGGTTGGCCGAATCCATTTTGTTCATGGAGATGGGCGAAAAACCGATCTCGGTTTGTTCCGAGGGGACCCTTTTGGCTATGAGGGCGCTTTCCTGGGTCAAAAATTCGATTTTCTCGTCAGGCGGCAATAAGCCCAGTTCGAAGATTAGGTGGGCGGCGGCGTGACTGGCGTGGACCCCCATGGGCAGCTCCTGGGCGCGGCTAAAAAATCTGAGTAAATAAGCGGCCTGGGAGTGCAATAGGACGTAAACGGTCTGACTGGTCCCCATTTCGTTGGCCAGAGAGAGCATTTTAAACTTATCCATGGGCGATTCAAGGAAAACCACCGTGGTTGGGGCCCCGGTAAAGGGACCTTGAACCATGGCGTCCACCAGAAAAATTTTAGTTAACATCAAAAAAAACCTAAAAATGGTTTTGGAGAGAAAAGTTCCGCTTATTTAAGCCATTTTTAATCAATCTAGGCCCGAGAGTAGCCAGAAGGCGACTCTCGGGCCTTTTAAGTTCAGAGCCTAAAGCCCTTGAGGGCCCTAGGGAAGGTTGAGGTCCCGGACCCTAAAGGAAGGCCGGTTGGTGGGCAGATCCACTAGGCCAGTCGTGGTGACCCGGCGGCCCATGGAGCGCTCCAGGGAGGCCCAGGAGAGGTTGTAATTGTAAAGGGCCGAGTAATATTCGTACTGGGCCTCGCTGTAACGGGTTTGGGCGTCCAAGACCTCGGTATTGGTGGCCACTTGTTCCTGGTAGCGTTCGGTGACCATGCGCAGGTCTTCGGCGGCCGAGGCCACGGCCTGTTGGGCCACGGCGATGTTGCGGTCGGCCGAGACCAGGTTTTCGTAGTTGGTGGTCACTTCAAGCTTGATGTTGTTTTCCAAGCCATCCAAGGTGTCGATGGCTTGGTTAAGCCTGACTTTGGAATTTTCGACGTCGGCCTTGGATTTGCCCCAATTCCAGACATTGAAACTGGCCGTGGCCGAAACGTTCCAATTGTTGTCGTCATCCACCCGGCCGCTTTGGCCCATGGAGGTGTTGTTGTAATTGACGTTTACCTGCGGGTATAAGGCGCTTCTGGCCACGTCCACTTCCTTGGCCCCGCTCTCCACGGCCACCCGGCCCAACTGGATCTCGGGATTGTCTTTGAGGCCAACCAGTAAGCACTGATCCAAGCCCAAGGGGAATCTGGGGTGACCAAGCTCGTCTTTGATCTTGATGGGAAAATCAACGGCGCGTCTTAGCAGGATATTCATCCTGGCCTTATTGATGGTCAGATCCCTTTCCCGGTTGGTTTGTTCTTGTTGGGCCTTGGCCAGCTCCACTTCGGCTTGAAGGACTTGGTTTTGCGGGACCATGCCCACGTCAAAGAAGTTTTTGGCCACGTTTAGATGGCTAGACAGGTTGACCACGGTGGTCTTGGCCACGGCCAGGGCCTTTTCCGAGGCCAGGATCCCATAAAAAGCTTGCTTGACGTTTAACAGCAGATCTTCTTTGGCCTGAACCCGGCGAATCTCGGCCGTGGAAAGGCCCAACTGGCTTAGCAGATAATTAGCCAAATTGCGGCCGCCGGTAAAGACTGGCTGCGAAACGGAAGTGGTCCAGCGCCACTGATCATGGCCGCTGCCGGTCAAAGCGTTTATGGGGTCCTCGTCATGGGTTACCCCGTAAGTGGTGTCCACGGTCGGGAGGAAATCGGTAATCGAGCGCCAGCGCGTCCACATGGCCCCCACGTAACCTTGATCGGCCGAGTCAATCGACGAGCTTACTTTCGGAGCCAGGTTTAAGCAGTCTTCCAAGGTCAAGGGGCCGTCATGGGGCAGATTGGGCACTTTGATGTCAGCGGCCGCTTCTTTGGAGCGGCCCTCACCAATGGTGGCCTCGCCAAAAATGGTTTCCGGATCGGCCGGTGGGGCCACTATGGGCCGAGGAATGGTTTGCCTAACCGGTTCGGCGCAGCCAGCCATGAGCATGACTGACAAAAAGATCAGGCCAAAAACAAGACGCCCAAAGAGCCAAGGGAGCCTTTTTAGCGACTCTCGCATTCTAAACATAGAATTATTCCTCTCTCGACAGGAGGTAAAGCCTCAAATTAAAAAAAAATGAGGCTGACAGGGGTATAAACTCCAAATAATCTAGATAAATATATTAATGATCATAAATTTATAAAAAATTTACAATTCAAAATTGATATAAACTTTTGTCGATTAAAAAATCTAGAAATTAAAGAGATTTTTTTTGAATTAAACTGTCTTTTGAAAGATTTAAGCGGCAACAGCGTTTTTGTGGAGGCGATCTTAGTTTTTTTAGATTAAATTAGAAAAAAGTCCAGGCCGGTTTGCCCCGGTTTTGGCCAAACCGGCCAAAACCGGGCAACAATTCGGTTTATTTCTTGGGCCCGCTATAGTATTGCATGGCTTCGGGCATGTACTTTTCCAAACCCTCAATGCGCTGACGGTTTGAGGGGTGGGTTGACATAAAGTAAGGCGGGCTTGAGCCTCCGGCGGCGTCCATGCGTTTCCAAAGGGCCACGGCCTCATGGGGGTCATAACCGGCCATGGCCATTAAGGTCATGCCGATGCGATCGGCCTCGGACTCATGGGCCCGGCTGTAGGGCAACATGACCCCAAACTGACTGCCCACCGAATAGGCGGTCATGATCAGATCGGAGGCCCCGGAGGAGACCCCGCCCAGGCCCAGGCCTAGGCCCAGAAGGTTGGCCCCAATGCCGACCATCATTTGCTGACTAACCCGCTCGTTGCCGTGCCGGGCCAAGGCGTGGGCCACCTCGTGACCCATGACCGCGGCCACCCCTGCCTCGTCTTTGCAGATGGGCATGATGCCCGTGTAAAAAGCCACTTTCCCGCCGGGCATGCAAAAGGCGTTAACTTCTTTTGAGTCGATTAGGTTAAACTCCCACTTGTAACCGGAAATCTCGCCCTGGCGGCCTTCGGCGGCCATAAGCCTCTCGGCCGCTTTGGCGATGCGGGCCCCGACGTTTTTGATCATCCTGGTCTGCTGACGATCGCTGGACAGATGGCTGCCCTTTAAGAGCTGCGAATATTGGAGGGAAGCGGCTTGGTTTAACTCGTCATCGCTGACCATGTTTAGCTGGGAACGACCCGTTCCGACCACCGTGGCGCACCCGGACAGTAAACACAATAAAGCTAAAAGACTTAGTATTAAACGAAATGATTTTACCTGTTTCATTGGATCGCTCCTGAAAATATATAGAAGATACTTGTAAAGTTATGTTAATTTGGTAACTTAAGGCTCAAAGATACCAAAGTACTTGGTAAGGTTAGTTGTTTTTTTTGTTTTAATGGACCAATAACCTTAAAGTCAATTGGTTAATTGACTTTGGGCTCCAGAAGCTTGGACTCACCGGCCAGTTTGGACTTTGATAGGAAAAGCCATGGGCCGGCTTGGCCCTCGTAAAGCATTTTGGCCAGGGCCGGGGCGCCCAGCCAGTAACCCGAGCTAGTCAGGCCGCGAAGGGTAATATGGGCCGAGCTTAGGGCCATTTGTAGGCCCAAGGGGCTGGAGACCTCTTGGTAAAGCTCTTTTAAGTAAAGGCTCAGGTCAGCAATCAGGGGGTCATTTTGAGCTGAGGCCCTTGAGCCCGGGGCCGTTTCTTGCTCCGAGGGGCTAAAAGATCCGCCATGTTTTTGCTCAAAATACTGGGCGAATTCCATTTGTTGGTATGAGCCGTCGGCCATGTAATCCAAGACCAGGCTAAAGATTAGGCCAGGCACGGCCCCGGGTAAGACCGAAACCGGCTTGCCGTCGTTTTCCAAAAAAATGGTGGTCGGCACGGCCCTGACCCGAAAGCCTTGCGAGGTGACCTTGTCTTTATCAATGTCAATAGATACAAAAACAAAGTCTTTGTTTAAAGCGTCTATGATTTTTGGGTCAGAGAGAACCTTATCGCTAAAATTTTGACAGTTGCCACACCAAACCGCCCAAAAATACAACATGACCATCTTGTTTTCGAGCTTGGCCTGACTTAAGGCCGCCTGGTAATCCAGGGGTTTTAGACCCAAATCCAGCTGGAGCTGGGTTGGAAAAAGGTCGGCCGTTGCCGGCTTGGCTGGGCCCATCAGGGCCATCAAGCTTATGGCCAAAATGAAGCCAAAGGCCAAGGGGATTTTAATGAATTTTTTCAAAAGTGCCTTCGTTTGGTGACGTTGAAACGGGCCCGCCGGGCTCGACCGCTTCTTCGAGATTGAATCCAAGAATTTTCGGGCCAAAGAAAAAAAAAGCCATTTGGTTAAAAGTTTTAAGTTTTTTTTTGTTAATTTATTTTTTTTAGTTTGTTTTAAGTTTTTAAGGTTTGTTTTAGTTTTGTTTTATCGA
>JAITJP010000111.1 GCA_031278835.1 Deltaproteobacteria bacterium | reverse complement strand
AAATGCTATAATCGAGCTGGATAAAAAACAAAAAACCGGGCTGGGCCCTTTAGGCCTTTTTCTAGGAGAGGCTTTTGAAAAAAATCAAAGTCGCCGCGGCCATCATAAAAAACCAACTGGGCCAGATTCTCATTTGCCAAAGGGGGGCCGGCGGCGACTTGGCCTATTTGTGGGAGTTTCCCGGCGGCAAACTTGAAGCCGGCGAGAACCTAAAAAGCTGTTTGGCCCGAGAGTGCCTGGAAGAACTGGCCATCCAAATCGAGGTGGGCAAATTTCTAACCTCGACCAAGGGCGTCTACCTCGACCGAGAACTGGAGATTTTTTTCTTTTGGGCCAAGATTCTAAAGGGCCAGGTGACCATCTCGGTTCACCAAGCTTATAAGTGGATTGAGGCAGAGCTCCTGGAGCCCCAGGACTTTTGCCCGGGCGACATCCCGGTGGTCATCATGTTTAAAAATGGCCTCCCGCTTTAAGCCCTTGAGCTTTTTCCAGCCCAAAAACAATCTCAGGTAAAAAAAATTTTTCGTTGCCTTGTTTTCTAGAAAATGCTACAATATTTTGTTAAACGGTTTTGGGCCAAAAGCCCCAGCGCCTAAGCAAAAATTTTTACCAGCCCTCGTAGCTCAGTTAGGATAGAGCACAGGATTCCTAATCCTGGTGTCGCGCGTTCGAGTCGCGCCGAGGGCACCAAAAAATTTAAAGGGCCCCAGCGAAACCTTCGCTTGGGCCCTTTTGTTTATTTGTTTTGGGCCAGGGCTTGGAGGTATTGCCCGTAGCCGTTTTTTAGCATGGGCTGGGCCAGAGCCAAGAGTTCTTGGCTATCTATCCAGCCCTTTCGCCAAGCCACTTCCTCGGGGCAGGCCACCTTCATGCCTTGTCGCTTTTCGATGGTCTGGATAAACTGCCCAGCCTCAAGCAGGGTCTCGTGGGTGCCGGTATCCAGCCAGGCGAAACCGCGGCCCAATAAGGTCACCCGCAGTTGGCCTTGGGCCAGGTAGCGGTAATTTAGATCAGTAATTTCCAGTTCGCCCCGGGCCGAGGGTTTAAGTTCCTTGGCCATTTGGGAGGCTTGATGGTCGTAGTAGTAAAGGCCGGTCACGGCGTAATTTGACCGGGGATTGGTCGGCTTTTCCTCGATCTCCAGAGCTTTTAAGTCTTGGTCAAAGGTGACCACCCCGTAACGCTGGGGGTCGTTTACGTGGTAAGCGAAAACCGTGGCCCCGGCTTGGCCGCTTTCATTAGCTTCTTTGAGCCTAGCCATGAGCTCATGGCCAAAGAAGATATTGTCGCCCAAAATCAAACAGGAGGGGGCGCCGGCCAAAAACTCCTCGGCGATGATTAGGGCCTGGGCCAAGCCGTCCGGACTGGGCTGCTCGGCGTATTTTAGATTTAGGCCCCATCTCTGGCCGTCGCCCAAAAGCCTTTTAAAGTGCGGCAAATCCTGAGGCGTGGAGATGATCAAGATTTCCCTTAAATCGCTCATCATCAAGGTGGTCAAGGGATGGTAAATCATGGGTTTATCGAAGATGGGCAGGAGCTGTTTGGAAACCACCAAGGTGGCCGGGTGTAGCCTGGTCCCGGCCCCGCCGGCCAAGATGATGCCTTTTCTTTTATTCATGCGAGTTTTTCCCTAAATATTTTTAACCTGGCCAAAAAGGCCCGGCCGCTCAAATTTAAAAATAAAAAAACCGCCCCCCCCTCCAAACAGGCCGACAAAGGCCCCAAATCGGGCCCAGGCGGCCATTTTTGGAAGGGCTGGCTACCACCCTAGCGGCCCAGGCCTCCCAGGGCCCTGTGGGCCTCCTAGGGCCCTTTATCGGCCAATGGCCAAAAAAGCCCAGAAACCGTTTTTTTTAGAGCCATGGGCCCCAAAAAAAGCCGGCTTGGCCTTACTTGTTTTGGATGGATTCAACCCATGGTTGGTTTTTCAGGTACCAGTTGACCGTCTCTCGTAAGCCATAGGTAAAATCATACTCTGGCTTAAAACCCAGTTCCTGGGTGATGCGGTCGGAATTGACGGCGTAGCGGCGATCGTGACCCAGACGATCGGTTACGTGGCTAATCAGCTCTCGCCTGGAGCCTTTTTGAGGGTTGGGGGCCAGCTCGTCCAAAAGGTCGCAGATGGTCGTGACCACCTCGAGGTTGGTTTTTTCGGAGCGGCCGCCGATATTGTAAGTTTCTCCGACTTGGCCCTTTTCTAAAACCAGCCCCAGGGCCTTGACATGATCCTCGACGTGCAGCCAATCGCGGATTTGCTGGCCATCGCCGTAAACCGGTAAGGGCTGATAATTTAGGCCTTTAAAAATCATCAGGGGAATTAATTTTTCCGGATACTGGTAAGGCCCGTAATTATTGGAGCAATTGGTGGTCAAGACCGGCAAACCGTAGGTGTGATGGTAAGCCCTGACAAAGTGATCCGAGGCGGCTTTGGAGGCCGAATAGGGGCTATTGGGGGCGTAGGGGGTCTTTTCACAAAAGGCCGGCTCACCGGGTTCCAAGGAACCGTAAACCTCGTCAGTGGAAACGTGCAAAAAACGAAAACTAGGCCAAGCTTCTCGGGACAGATCACCCAGGTAAGCCCTGAGCGCTTCAAGCAAATGAAAGGTGCCCAAAACGTTGGTCTGAATAAATTCGTGGGGGCTATCGATGGAGCGGTCCACGTGGGATTCGGCGGCGAAATTTATCACGGCCCTAGGCCGGTGTTTTTTTAAAGTGGCCAGGACCAAATTAAAATCGCCAATGTCACCTTGGATTAGTTCATAGCGGTTGACCCTCAGATCGGCAAGGTTGGCGGAGTTCCCGGCGTAAGTAAGCTTATCAAGGTTTATAAGCCTTTCCTCAGATCCTTCCACCCATGAGCGGATAAAATTCGTTCCAATAAAACCGGCCCCGCCGGTAACCAAGATTGACACGCCTAGCTCCTAAAAAAAAATCCCAAAAAATGCCCAAGCCAAATCTCCGGCCGCCTAGCGTCCGGGCTTTTGACTTGATCGTTCCCGCTGGGCCTGGTAACCCAAGGGGACCCGAGCTTGGCCCTCCAAGGTCAGATAACTCCAGCTCTGGCTGTCCGGGTCAACCGTTTCCACCAGGCCGTCCTGGCGGTAGCGACAAAAAACGTGTTGGGGCAAGACTTCCCACTCCCCGCTAAGATTTATCACTCCCCACAGGCCATCGCGGGAATGGGCGTGGGTATACTCGGTGCTTTGGCCCCGGGCCGTAAAATCCCCCACGAAAAGAAAGGAGGGTTCCAAAACCCACTGGTCAAGTTGATTCAAAAGCCCCATGCTTCCGTCATCCAACCTAAACCTGGCCAAACCCTTGGCCCCAAAGGGTCCCAGGCGAAAATACTTGGGCCCAATGACGAAATTTCCGCCCTGATCGACAAAGCCCCACAAGCCCTCTTGGTCGGCCAGGGCCCTAAGCTCGTTGTTGGAAGCCCCGGCCGCCTTGGAAAACCTTGGCCCGACAATCATGTCGCCGTTTTGGTCGATTAGGCCAAAAAGCTCTTGGCCGACTTCCCTGGCCGGGGCCAAGCCGCTGGGCCCAAAACTCCTGGCGGCGACAAAGCGAGGCTCAATGGCCAAGCGCCCGGTCCTATCGAGGTAGCCATAGAGGTTTTCGGCATTTTTCACCAAGGCCAAGCCGTTGGCGGCAAAGTGCCTGGCTTCCAAAAAGACCGGCTCAATGACCACCGCCCCCTTGGCGTCCACGTAACCCCACTTGGAATCCATGGTCATGACCGGGGCCAAACCGCTGGGCGGCCCAGAATCCGGGGCAAAACCCCTGGTCCGTTTATAAATCGGTTCTATGACCCAATCGCCCTGGGCGTTAATGAAGCCAACCCCGCCGCCCTCGGCTTGGGCCTCGGCCAAACCATTGGCATAAAACTCCGAGACCCGTAAAAACTTTAACTTTGGTTCCTTAAGCCAGCGCCCTTGGCTATCAATCAAGCCAAAGGCCTTTTCAAAATTAACCCAGGCCGTGCCGTCATCTTGAAAGGGATTGGCCGCCAAAAACACGTCCTTAATGACCATGATCCCGCCCACATTGGCGTAGCCAAAAAGTCCGCTGGGGCCCTGGGTTGGATAAAGGGGCCCCTCGGGGCTGGGCACCACGATGGGGGCCGGCTCCGGTAATACCTGGGGCCTGGCCAAAAGATCCTCCTGGGCCTCCCGCCCCTCCTGAGCCAACTGATCAACTTGGCCCTTTTCCAGGCCCTCACTTAAGTCACCGCTTTGGGCGGCCAGGCTACCAACCAACAAAAAAGACCAGCCCAAAAGCCACAAAACAAACCAGGCGAAATTTCTGGACCCAGTCACGGCGCGCCTCCACTTAATCAAAAGGCCACAAAGCTTAAACCATCTTAAGCCGCGGCCCAATAAAAACCAAATAATTTAAGCGGGCCAAAAAAAAATCATAAGCAAGAAAAAATCTTTTGAGAATTAAGCCAGGCTGGAAGTTTGAAGCGAAGGTTTTTTTTAAGCGTATTTTCCATGGCTAAGTTTCAATTTTTCCGCTAATCGGCCCAACCTTCAAGGCCCTAGCCAAAAAAATCCCCATGGCCCTAGGGCTGGCCCTAAGCCTTTTGGCCCAAAGCCATTGGCCAAAGTCTGGCCCTAGCCGAGACAGGCCCTTTGGCCATCTTGATAGCTTTAGGTAAGATTTACCACATTTTCGGCAAAACTGTCAAACTTAGTCCAAAGGGCCGCCCAGCCCATGGTCAAAGTACTTGGGAAGTCCTGGCCTAGCCATAACCTTTTGGGCCTAACTTGGGGGACCTTTTTCGCAGGGCCTGGAAATTATAATTTATGGGTCTTTATTCTAAATTAAGCCTAATTTCATGCTCTAGATTTATACCAGTCATGATAGCATTATTTTAGACAAAAGCCTAAAAAACTAAAAAAACCGCCCTTTCGACGGCTTGAGCCTTGGCTTGGTTTAGCCAAGGGGGCGGCATTTATGGGCAAGCCGGGTTTTGAAAAAAAAGTTTGACTGTTTTTTTGCCTGGCCCTAGAAAAGCTTATTTACGCGGCTAGAATCTAAATAAAGCCTAATTTCATGCTCTAAATTTATACCAGTCTTGATAGCTTTATTTTAGACAAAAATTTCTAAAGCTAAAAAAAACAGCCTCGCCCGCTAGCGGCTTATGGGCCTTTGGGCTTTTCGCGGCTGGCCTTAGAGGTCGGCCTGGGTCTTGGGGACGGCCGAAAAAAGTTTTATTATTTTGTTAGTTTTATTATCTTTGTTAGATTTATAAGTTTTATTAGCTTTATTTGTTTGGTGGGTTTGGTTGAGCCAATCGATTTGGGCCAGCCAGGCTGTCAAAAAAAGTTTGGGCCGTTTTTGGGCCCTGGAAAGGCTTATTTATGGGGCTTTATTCTAAATTAAGTTTAATTTCACGGTCTAAATTTATTAGAGAGATGATAGGTTTATTTTAGACATTGGCTAAAAACCCCCTGCCCGCTTAGGGCTTGTTGGCCTTTGGCCTGGCCCGGCGGGCCTTTTGGGGCGAGGATTCGGCCGGGCCGAAAAAATTTTATTAGTTTTGTAAGATTTGTTATTTTTATTAGTTTTATTATATTTGTTACTTTTATTTGTCTGGTGATTTATTTTAGATTTATAGATTTTATAAGTTTTATTAGCTTTATTAGTTTGGTGAGTTTGGTTGAGCCAATCGATTTGGCCATCCGGGCTTTGAAAAAAAAAGTCTGGGGCGTTTTTTTTATGGGACCTGGAAAAGCTTATTTATGGGCTAGATTCTAAATTAAGAGTAATATTATGGTCTAAATTTATTAGAGTGATGATAGGTTTATTTTAGACATTGGCTAAAAACCCCTCCCCCGCTTTCGGGTTTGTTGGCTTTTTGCGGCCGGCCTTTTGGGGCGAGGATTCGGCCGGGCCTGGGCC
>JAITJP010000025.1 GCA_031278835.1 Deltaproteobacteria bacterium | reverse complement strand
TGGCGGTCATAATATTAAGCTCGCTGAAGCCAGGTTAAACAATCTTTGGGCTGAGTATCCCTATTTATACGTCAAGCCTAAAAATGAAAAGCTTTCGACTGGCCCGGTAACTAAAAATGATTTTGTGTCTTCAAAAGATGGCCCGCCCATTTCGCCGCCGAGTTGGCCTGATGACTTCGAAAATCAGAAAAAAACGATCGTCAGTGGAGAGCGTTTGCTATATTTAAAAGCTCTCCCCTTGGATCAAATAACTATGCCAATTAGAAGGACTGGTACTTTTCGCGTCCCTAATTACGATAAAACCCACCTTTATTTTCAAAAAGCTTTACGAGAAAAATTTGATCCTATAGTCGGTATGAACTATCTTAAAGGCGCCGCTGAAGCTGGCTTAGCCAGCGCCGGAACCCTTTTTGGAAACTACCTTTTGCACTGCCAAGATGAACGTTTAAAAGGAATTTCTTTTCTGGAAAAATCAGTGGAAAAAGATGATCCTGAAGCCTTGATTGCCTATGGAGCGCTATATTGGGAGGGTTTGTTTTATAAACGAGACTACGCTAAAGCCATACCTTATTTCCAACGCGCCGCTGACCAAGGCGATGTCGAAGCCTACGTAGTATTGATAGTGTTGGAACGCCAAGTCTACGGCGGGCCTAAGGACAAAGAAAAAGCCGAACAATTCATTTCCGATCTATCCCAGCTTGGCTGGCCAATCGGCAATAAAATGAAGAAGTTATTGAAAAGAAAGACTAAATTTACCGAGCGGCGAAGTCGAAATATGAAAGCCACGATACGTTATGATTATGATTAAGGCTGGTCTTTAAAATTATTCGCCATGGCCACGGTCTTTAGAGAGCCGTCAATTTCAACGGCTAAAACCCCCAGAGCCCCTGGCTGCTTCGCGCTTATCAAATCTTGGCTTGAGTCTAAATGATAACTAATCTTAAGTCGCATATATTAGTTTAATCATCGTTTAAGTCTAGATAAAAAATTACTTCTAGTCTGGTTTTATGTTGATAAAAATTTAAAGAATTTTTTTAAAACTATAATCATAACTAAACTATTTTGTTACAATATTGTCTTTCAAATAGAGTGTTGTTAGTAACAAAATATAATTTTTATAGGTGGTGTTTTATTGCAAATATCTGAATTAATAGTAAACATTAGTGAAAAATATGATGTTTCTGAAGATTATAAGGCAGGTATGAATCTTTTAGCAAAGGGCTCTGGCGACAAAAATATGTCTGACGCCGTTGGCCTTTTTGTTAAAGCCGCTTTGTCTGGTGAATCGGCGGCCCAATACGTCCTTAGCCGTTTATTGATTCGAGCCGAAGGCACGGAAAAATATCAGGCTAAGGCCGTGGAAAATCTCAAAATGGCCGCTGATGGCGGTATCGCGGAAGCCCAGTATGATTTGGCTGTTGCCCATATTTTGGGAGGAAATAATTCTATATCCACTTATAAGCGGTTAAACGATCACTGGGATGAGTATCCCTATCTATATCTAAAACCTACCTGGATACAGCCTGAGCTTTTGTCCGCTCATCAACTGGTCTCTATAAGAGAAGAATATTCAGGCAAATCCTACAAAGTCCTAACTTTAACCCAAGAAGACTTAGAACTAATTGGCAAATCCAGTAACAATAAACTATTCGCGGTTATATCTGTTCTGCCTTTTGATCCAGTAATGGTACCGATAAGAATTATTGGTTCCTTTCGTGTCCCTGGTTTTGAAAGAGTTCACTATCTTTATCAATTAGCTTTGCAAAAGGACTGGGATCAGGGAGTTGGAATAGATTATCTTAAACGCGCCGCCGATAACGGTTTGCCGGCCGCTAGAAGCCTATTTGGCAATTATCTATTTTTTTTCGGGTCCTATTTATCCAAAGAAGGCCTTGAATATATTTTAAAAGCCGCGGAAGACAATGACCCAGAAGCCCTGATATTCTGGGCAAATTTATGTATCAATGATCTTTTTAAATGTAAAGATTTAAAAAGATCCTTAGCCTATTTCGACCTGGCCGCCGATCAAGATGATATCGAGGCCTTCGTAGCAAAAATAAGCCTGGAAAATAAGATATACGGCTCGCCTAAAAACAAAGCCAAAGCCCTCAAAGGCCTTTCCGAATTGGCCGCTCGAGGCTGGCCATACCCCACAGGTCTTTTAAACAATATAAAACAGATCAATTATCTTAAAAAGAGATTGGGCAACAGACGTTAATTTTTAAGTATTTCTTCAAAAGTTGGTGATAAATCTCATTAACTTTAAAGAACCACCATGATCCAGAAACTCTGTTGTCCTACGGATACCTGTTTTCGGAGGGCCTGATAATGCCTCTAAAGGCCACAAAGGCCTGATCCTATTTCCAGGCCGTCGCTAAATAAGACGATATTGAAGGCTTCATAGCGAAAATAATCATGGAATTTGCTTTATTCGGCTGGCCTAGAGACAGAATCAAAGCCGAGCAAGGTCTTTCCGAGTTGGCCTCTTTGGGTTGGCCGATCCCCGTAAGCCTGTTGAAAAGATTAAAAAAGGCTAATTCGCAAAAAAAAGAAAAAAAAAGGTCAGTTCACCTTAATTTTTTAAGGATCGTCTCTAAAATTAGAGAAAATTTTGACTCTCTTGAGCCTTCGGCCATTTTTTAATGGCCATGGTTTAATTTGGCCAGCCTTTTTTTTATTGAATTTACCAAAGGCCCTTGTACTATTGGCTAAAGGTAATTTTATAACTTAAATACTTAACTTTTTTAATTTTTGGCCTTGTCAAATCTACCAAATAATTTTCGAAAACCCTGACTGGCCAGGAATATTGGCCTTTTTTTCTCCAACCGTGCCCCCACACTGGCAAGTCCCTTGGCCAATTAAGGCTAAACTTATTTACTTATACCTACCTTTTTCGCGGCCGCTCTCTAGATGTGTCCAAAAAAAAATTTTTTGCCCCTCGATGTTTTTTTTCCTAGCGAAAATACTTAAGCCTTTTCACTAATACCCCGAAAGCTCCTTAGGGCTAGGGCGTCTTAGCGAGTTTTTTTGGGGCTGTCTTGGCCTTTTTTTAAAACTGGGTTTTAAGTTTAGGGCTGGGTGTGGGAGCAGGTTAGAAAATAGACCGAGGCGGAAAAACTTGATAATTTTATTTAATATTTTTAGATAATTACTACAAAGTCATTGCTTAAACCTTGTCAGGTGGGCTATAATATGCAGATCATATTTTTTCTGGAGGAGTTTTGATGTCCGAACCCTTGGAGATTAAGAAGTTAGAACCGGATTTTGATAAGTCCGGAGGTCTGGTACCGGCCGTGGCCCAGGACGCCAATACCGGCGAAATCTTGATGCTGGCCTATATGAACCGCGAGTCTTACCAAAAGACTTTGGAGACCGGGCAGGTCCATTACTGGAGCCGTTCTCGAAAAGAACTTTGGCATAAAGGCGGTAGTTCTGGTCACGTCCAGATCGTGAAAGAAATTTACCTCGATTGCGATTTTGACGCCATCGTCGTCAAGATCGAACAGGTCGGCGGAGTGGCTTGCCATACGGGAAAAAGATCTTGCTTCCACTACAAGCACCTTTCGGAGAATCAATATGAAGTCCTCGGATAAACACGTTGAAGTTCACCCGCCCAAAGGTGTCCTTAAGTTGGGCCTACCCAAAGGCTCGCTGGAACAATATACCCTTGGTTTGTTCGCTCGTTCCGGTTGGCGGGTCAACATTGGTTCCAGAAATTATTTTCCCGGCATTGACGATCCGGAGATCGAGTGCACTTTGTCTAGATCTCAGGAAATGAGTCGATACGTAGAGCAAGGCATTTTGGACTGCGGTTTGGCCGGAAAAGATTGGCGTCTGGAAAACCAAAGTAAGGTCGAAGTGGTGGCCGATCTGATTTACTCCAAAGCCACCCCCTCCACGGCCAAATGGGTTTTGGCCGTGGCCGGAGACGGGCCTTATCGCTCGGCCAATGATTTACAAGGTAAAACCGTGGCCACGGAACTGCCCGGGGTGACCAAACGTTGGTTTGAGGATCGAGGGCTTAAGGTTAACGTGGAATTTTCCTGGGGGGCTACCGAGGCCAAGGTGGTTTCTGGTCTGGCCGACGCCATAGTCGAGGTGACGGAAACCGGCAGCACCATTAAGGCCCACGGTCTTAAGATCATCGACGAGATCCTGGTCACCCACACCGAACTAATCGCCAATTCCAAATCTTTGACCGATCCATTTAAAAAAGCCAAGATCGATCAATTGGCCTTATTGCTAAAGGGCGCCCTTGACGCCGAGGGCTTGGTCGGCCTCAAAATGAACGTCCGGGAAGAAGACGTGGAAAACGTGGTTAGGATCCTGCCCAGCTTAAACGCCCCGACCATAGCCCATCTCTACAAGAGTTCTTGGCTAAGCGTGGAAACCGTGGTTTCTTCGAAAATCGTCAGGGAACTGATTCCCATTTTGATCGAAAACCGGGCCGAAGGTATTATCGAGTATCCGCTAAACAAAGTTATTTAAACGATAACTTGATATCTTGACTTTTAAAGACTTAATTTTTAAATACTAAGTCTTTTGTTTAAATTAGCTTGTTGAAACTAATATGTTTCTTTAGCAATTACTTCTCTGACTAAAGTGGCTTTGGTAAATTTGTTTAGTTAATAAATCTAAACTAACCAATGCCTTTACCTAAAATTTTAGTTCTAAAGATATAGTTAATTGGCCCGTGAAGAATCATTTAATATATTAATTGTCCGATCATCGCTTAGGCGAGAGCCTGGGCCTTTTGGTCGGCCAAGCCTAGGGAAAGGATTAAAAAACCTTGCCCTTTTTGGAGGTACCCCCACATGAGAGGCCATTTTTTCTTGATACTGAGTCTACTGTTATTGGGCTTGGTCGGATTGATTGGCTGCTCCGGCGGCCAAAGATCCGGTCCGGTCGCCGCTTCCCCGGAACAACAAATGGGGGCTCATATAAATCTTGGCAGAATATTGTTGCTTCAGAAAGATTTGGCCGGAGCCCTAAGCGAGCTATCCAAGGCCGAACAAATTGATCCAAATAATATGGAAGTTTTAACGTATTTGGGTTTGACTTATTACTCTCGCCAGGATTACGATAAAGCCATCGATTACTACACCAGGGCCTTGGCCAAGGACCCCTCTAAGACGGAAATCCACAATAACCTGGGTCTGGTCTATATGGACCTTAAACAATTTGACCAAGCCAAGCAAGAATTTGAGTATTGCCTAAAAGACACGACTTATTCTCGGCCTTGGTTGCCTCAGTTTAATTTGGGAACCATCGAACAGATCCAAGGTAACTTCAAAGAAGCCGAGGCCATTTATCGGCAGATATTGACCTTGAGTCCCCAGTACGCGCCTCCCTACTATAGGCTGGCCCAGTTATTTTTTAACCAAGGCAAGACCACGGAAACCATAGATTATTTGCTTAACGCCGTTAAGCTTGATCCTAGCTACGCTGACGCCTATTACCTGCTTGGCGAGGCCTATGAGAAAGCCGGCAAAAAAGACGACGCCGCCGAGGCCTACGGGCAGGTGGTGCTTTTGTCTCCAAACACCCCCAGGGCCATAGAAGCCCAAAGAAAGGCCAGAAGAGTTCTTGGTTTTGAGTGACGATCATGGATAGATTTCAAATAAACATGGCCCAACGGGCCCTTTCGGTCAGCCCCTTTATGGTCATGGAGGTTATGGACGCCGCCCAACGCCTGGAAAGGGCCGGTCGAAAGGTAATCCACATGGAGGTGGGTGAACCTGACTTTAGAACTCCCCAAGTCATAGTCGAGGCCATGGAAAAAGCCTTGACCTCCGGGTCCTTTAAATACGGTCACTCCCAGGGCGATCCCGAACTTAGGGAAGCCCTTAGTTGGCATTATAAGGAGCGCTACGGGGTGGATATCGACCCGGACAGGTTTTTGATTTGTCCCGGAACTTCCCCAGGCTTGCTGCTTTTGTTTGGGGCCCTTTTGGAGCCAGGTGAGGCGGTTTTGATGTCTGACCCGGCCTATTGTTGTTACCCAAATTTGGTCAAGTTTTTTGGGGGCCGGGTGGTTTTTTCTCCGGTCAGGGAAAGTGAAGGCTTTAGGATTAACCCAGACGACGTTAAGAAAAAACTTGATCCGTCAATTAAGGCCATACTTATAAATTCACCGGCCAATCCCACCGGGGCCGTCTTGGGTCCGGAACACTTAAAAGGCCTGGCTGAGCTTGACCGGCTAATTATTTCCGACGAGATTTACCATGGTTTAAGTTACCTTGACGAAAGGGATCACACTATTTTGGAATATACCGACCGGGCCGTGGTGGTGGGCGGTTTTTCCAAGGCTTACGCCATGACCGGTTGGCGGGTGGGCTATTTGATCCTTCCCCCCGAAATGGTCAGGCCCATTCTTAGTATGTCCCAAAATTTCGTCATCTCCACCAACGCCGCCGCCCAAAAGGCCGCCTCGGTGGCTTTAAGACAGGCTTGGCCAGATGTTTTAAAAATGCGCGCCGTTTACGATGGCCGCCGAAAAGTCCTAATCGAAGGCCTAAGAAGCCTGGGCCTGGGCCTTATGAGCGATCCGGCCGGGGCTTTTTACGTCCTGGCCAGGGCCGATCACCTTAACCCGGATTCCAAGAGTTTGGTTTTTGATATTCTTAACCAGGTGGCCGTGGGCCTGACCCCTGGCATTGAGTTTGGTTCCGGGGCCGAGGGTTTTTTGCGTTTTTCTTACGCCACGAGCGAAGAAAACATTGTCGAGGGCCTAAACCGCCTGTCTGATTTCATTTCCGCCAGGGAGTCAAAAGTGGCCGGCTCCCCCAAAGGCGCCTGATGGCCCGCCCAGAACCCCAAATCACCCCGCCGGCCCACCGGGCCGAGTTTATCACTTCAGCCACCGAGATAAACCAGTATCCCCCTCCGCTAGGCCTGGAAGTAATCATGATGGGCCGCTCCAATTGCGGCAAGTCTTCCCTGATTAACCGCTGGCTTGGTCGAAAGGGCTTGGCCAAAACTTCCTCCACCCCGGGACGGACCAGACTTTTAAATTTTTTTTCCGTGACCTGGAGCCCAACTGCAGAGCCCCTGACCGTGGTCGATCTGCCCGGTTACGGTTACGCCGCCGCCCCCAAAGCCATGGTCAAAAGCTGGGAGAACATGATCGGCGACTATCTTGCCCTGGCCCGCCCCAACCGCCTGGGCTTACTTCTCCTTGACATCAGGCGCTCCGCGCAAAAAGAAGAAAAAGATCTGACCCGCTGGCTAACCGACCTAAACATTCCCTTTCAAATCATCGCCACCAAAGCCGACAAACTCTCCACCACCAAAATTAAAACCGCCCTGGCGGATCTGGCCAAACAGCTAGGCGGCTTATCTCACCCCCTGGCCTTTTCGGCCCTAAACGGCCAAGGCCGAGAAGACCTCATAGCCCTAGTCAAAGCCCGCCAAGAACTTATCCAAGCAAGCCATTCCCTATAAACGCCCCTAAAATTTAACCCTAAAACCAAGCCTACTAAACCAGCCCAATCCATCATTACGAGTAATCTTGACCAATCTAACCTCAATTGGTAATGGTCACTTGGCGCTCGGTTGGGAATTAAACTTAACCAGCCAGTCTCTGCCGTTGCCGTTCACTTACTTTTTTTAAAAATAAACAACTGAGTTCACAAAAATCCCTATCCTTCATGGCCAAAATTGTTTTGGAGGCTAGTTGACTAAGTCAATCGATTCCAAGACCAAAAAAAACACTTCTCAGCCCCTCCGCAAACGGGCCCGTGAACGGCCCTAATCGCCTCATAGAGCTTATTCAAGGTCGAATCTGATTAAATAGTAGGGGTTACTGGGTCCATGAGCTCTGTGGGGCTATTAGGGCCCTTAAAACGCCTAGTCGCCAGAAGGGCTGATTTGGGCGCCGAGCGCAGAAAAAAAACCAGGCCTGGGGGTGAATTTTATTATTTTGGGTTTTTGATTTAAAAACTTTTTTGAAGGGCTTGATATTTGAGTAACATTTCGTTACAATCTCATAATGAAAGAAGTTATTAGAATCTCTCTGTTTTAAAAAACGCCAAAAAATTACCATATCTCAAATAGAGCTTCCAAACCAAGTGAAATTTTAAAAAATTTTAAAATTGACTTAATTTTCGCCCTGAGCTATCAGGCCAAACCCCGCCTTCACGCCGTTTCTCCTTATTATTTGGATTCAAAAATAGATGTCCTTTTCTAAAATTTTAAATAAATACAGAAACCAAGCCACTTCCGAAAGAGACAAGGGCGCCAGTTTCGAAAAACTCATGGTTAATTTTCTCAAGACCTACCAAGTCTATGAGCAATGTTTTGAGCGGGTCTGGCTTTGGCGAGATTTTCCTTTCCGAGATGAGATAAGCGGGCGCGATATTGGCATTGACTTGGTGGCCAAGACTATTGATGGCGACTACTGGGCCGTTCAATGCAAGTGTTACCATGAAAACGCTTACATCAATAAGCATAGCTTGGATAGTTTTTTGGGGCCAAGCGG
>JAITJP010000465.1 GCA_031278835.1 Deltaproteobacteria bacterium | reverse complement strand
ATCGTGATATTATCGGGGTCAATTAACCAAATCCCGTTTGGCGAGACAGTGGGGGCGGTGGGAATTATTAAGCCTTTGCCGCTGGTTTCCAGGTAGCGGCCGGACAAAAATCCCTGGCTTTCGGTTAGGCCCTGGCTCCACAAGATCAGGGTGCCGTCTGGGCCTGCCGAGATCTTGGAAGCGGCATCGATATACAAACCACCAGAATTGGCTAGGCTGGCCAATTGACCAAATCTATCGACAAAGCCTGAGCGATCGGAATAATCGGTGATTTTCCCACCTTGAAAAGCGCCACCCAGGCGAATCAAACCTTCCTGGGCCCCTTGGGCGGAAAGGTCAGCCTCGGTAATTTCGGTATTTTTCTGGCCAGAGATGTCGATCTGGCCGCCCTTTTCTTGGCCCTCGGCCTTGACCTGGCCAGAGACTTTAACTTCGCCCTCGGCCACCATGGTAATCGATCCGCCGTCAGAGACTTCCGATGAGGCGGTCACCTCACCTATGTTCACCAGGCCAACCTTTTCGCCCTGACCTTTGAAGATAACCCGGCCCCCTTTAAGCTCGGCTGAATCGGCGGCCACCACGCCGCTATTGACCACGGAACTGACCACGCCGTCTAACTGTGTGGCCGAGAGAATGACCAGACCGCCTTCGGCCTTGATTTTCCCGGTGTTTTCAACCCCGAGTGGTGTCCCGTCAATAGCGTGTAATTGATCTACTTTTTCTTCTTCAACGGTAAAATTTATTAAATCATCGCCATACATGTCTAATTTATAGGCAGAGTCGCCTGAAGCCAAGGCCACTTTACCTAGTTTAGCGGCAATAACACCCTCATTTCGGACCGATGGGGCCACCAGGGCGGCCAAACCACTTTCTTTGACGTTGATGTGGCCTTGGTTTAAGATTTGGGCCCCGGCTTGACCTGGTTTGTCAAAAACCAAGTTATTGTCCATGAAATTCTCGTTGGAGATGTCATTAGTCGAGGCCACGAAACCACCGGTGTCAATCCTGGCCCCTTGGTGAATAACCACGCCGGCCGGGTTAACCAAATAAATGTTCCCATTGGAACTTAGTTCACCGGCCAGTTTACTGGCCCCACCGCCCCCGATGACCCGGTGCAAGGCCGAGGAATCGCTCGAAGGCATATTGTGCCTGACCGCTTCGTTTTGCTCTATGTCAAAAGATCTCCAATTGAGCACGGCCTTGTTGGTGCTTTGATCAATGGTGGTCAGATTATCCATTTGTTGGATCTCGGCTTGGCCGGCCACGACTTGTCCGTCTTTGGGCCCGGCCATAAGGTAGGCCGGGAAAGCCAGCAAAAAGCAGAGTAACGAAATGAGGAAGGTGTTGATGGTTTTCATGGCCTGATTCCTTACGCCTGAACAATATTTTTTGAATGATTGATAAATCACTCGTTTTATACGATATTTATCTAAATAAATCTATCTAATAGTAGCTAAAAAAGTATTTTTATTTAATTACTATTGATATTAATAGTTAGAAGTAAAATGAAGCTTGGAAAATAAACCTATAGGGATCTTTATCATCAAGCCGTTTTAGTTGTTGGCCCCAGTAGGCGCTTAAATTAAAATCTGGCAGTTTTTCACTGCCAAGGTGACCCCAAAGGCGAAAACCGGCCCCCACGGAGGAACCATATTGACTATCGGGAACCCCATAAACTTCGTAATTGGTCCAGACCCGGCCGTAGTCGATAAAAGCGAAGGGTTGAAAGGCCACCGTTTCGCCAAAATGGTAGGTCCATCGCGGTTCAAAACTGACGGCCACGGCGTTATCGCCTTCAAGAGCCCCGGATTGATAACCTCGGCCGAATTGACCTCCGCCGAAAGAAAATTTGTTATATGAGTACAGTAATCTGTCTGATTTCATGGCCTCGGCGGCCACAAGAAAACTAAAATTATAGGGCAATTGCTGGTTACGAGATAAATAAAAGTCAATTTTGTAATAATTAGCCATAGCCAACGTGTTTGAGGACTCTGAATCATGATTTGTCGCGTTAAAAGCTTTAAGACCATGGGTAAAGGTGGTTATAAACTGTGTTACGCCACCATATTCATCTGAAAAGTCAAAATTAGAACTTATATGTAGATTGCGAAGACGATCCCGGTTGTAATGTTCACCCAAAAGTTCAGCCGAGCTATCGCGGTGCTCATAACCAACTTCCAAGCTGAGGTTCAGGTCCCGGCTTCTGATAAAGGGATATGAAACTCTGAAATTAAAGGTATTGCTTTTGGTTTTATAATCGTACAAACGGGCGAAATCGGTATCCGGCTCGGGGCTTCGGCCGCTGGCAAAAGAGGCGCTTAAAAGTAAGCCATTGGGGAATCTATACGATTCAGCCAGGGTTATGGAGTGATATTCTTTAAAATTATCAGCTTGCGTGTATGAAAGAGTCGTTTTCATGCCTATCAAGGGCAAAGAATCAAGACTGAGGCTGGCCGTTATGATGCCGGGCCCGGCCGAATCGGTGCCGGAGTTACCCCAGCCCAGACTTCCGGAAACGGGTTGGCTTTTAATTTCCAATACCAAGATTGAGCCTGACTGAACGGCGCCGTCTTGAAAGCGCGATGAGACTTCAATACCGGGTAAGTCTTGGAGTAAAAGCATCTCCCTTTCGAAATCTTTATGTTTCAAAGGCTTTTTAGACAAGAGTTTTCGCTCAACCGAGGAAAAGCGCTTTTTAAATCTAGTGATCAAGCCCGGTTCGCCCTGGTATTCTACGGAGGAAATAAAACCCTCGATGGCGAATAGCCTGATCTCGGCCCCGTATTGATCGACCTCCTGAGCCGGAAGCACGACCTTGGATAATAAATAGCCGCTGTCGCGGTATTTTTTGGTCAGTTCGGCGGCCAGGGCGTTTAAGGTCTCAAAACTGATTTGGGACTGGTAAAGTCTCTTGTAGGGCGAAAGCAATTGATCCTGAGTAAAGACGGTCGCCCCGTCAACTCGTAAGGATTTTAAGGTAAAGACAATGGAGGCGTCTGCCGGAGAGGGTTGCCTATCTTCCTCAATGCGGAACATGGGTTGCGAGAGAGGGGCCGGTTGGGTCCTGGCCCGTTCTCGATCCAGAATATCGACACCGGAATCTTGAGCCCCAGCGGCCGCCAGCCAATTAAGCGATAAACCGAACGCTATAAAAAATAGCATTATTTTTTTTAACATGTATATTCTGCCTATAAAGAATATAAGTATATATGGTTACATATAAATAATAAGAGTTTTTAAAATTAATCTATAATATATAGACCTTATTTTGTTAAAATTTATAAATAAAAATATTAACCAGTATCATTAACAAAAATTACCTGATAATGACAAGGAAAATATAAGTGTATAGCTTTATAATATCTAAAAAAAGACATAAAAAAAGCCCGAGACAAATAATTAAGTCTCAGGCCATCTTTAAAAACTTTACCAAGAACAATATTTATATATATTTGTATACTTGATAGATAGTAACTAAGCATTAGATTACTATAAAAAACGTCACTTTCTAGATCAAAACCAGAAAGATATCTCCAAAAGGTATCTTGAGAAAAATACGATAAGATATGATTTGATTTTGCAAATAACATTATATTATATCTCAATGTTATATCATAAAAACGTGTCTAAAATAGACAAATAATCTATTTAGATAATAAACAAAAAATATAACATTTATAGAAATATTAGCAGTTCTTTTATAAACTCTGCAAGAAATTGACGAAATTTTATAACAATAGATAACGTCAAAAAGTATCTAACAAGTACTCAAATTGAGTTAAAAAAAGAACGCGGTAGACCGGTAAGAAATTTTACAAAAGTTTATCAAAAATTAAACGCAAGGTCAACAATTTTTTTTAAAGCTCAAATTTCCGCGATATACCTGTATTTTTTAAGTATTGACCCCAGTAGATTCCGGCACATTCCACAAAGTGAAAGGTCAGGTTCTAGCCTGACGGCCCACCTTTGATAGTGGCCCATTAGCGGTTAATTTATGAAAAAAGTAAAGCAATCGGAGACCAGGATCAAAGACCATGGCGGGGCCGCCTTGGAGAGTAAATTAATTTTTGAAGTTTTATGACAGCCCGGGGAGGCTATTTGGGGCCCAGCCAGAAAAAAAACCCTGCCAAGCCCTGAGCCTTGGCAGGGTTTTTTTTCTGGGCCTTCTGGCTTTTTAAAAGCTAAGTTCGGCCAGGAAGGTCTCTTGAAACTTGGGATCAAAGCCCAGTTCTATGACCTCGACTTGGGCGGTTAGCTGGTCGATTTCCTCCTGGGCCGAGGAGTCGAGGAGCAGGCGGGCCGCCCCGGTTAGGGAGGAATTACCAACAAAGGTCACCGGGCCTTGGTAACCGGCTGGGATGAGTTTTAGGGTCAGGAGATTTTCCGCTCTGAGGTGATAGCCAAAGGAACCGGCGATGATGACTTCGGTCAGGTCGTGGATGGTCAGCTTTAAGCGCTCCAGGAGCATTTTCATGGCCGCGGCGATGGCCCCTTTGGCCAACTGGACTTGACGGATGTCCTTTTGGGTAAAGGACACTTGATCGGTTAGGTAGTAAGCGCCGTCGTGGATGTGGGGAGCGAAATTTTCACTGGAGAGGAGTTTGCCGCTTTTGGCGATTAGGCCGCCCTTAATGAGTTCGGCGCAAAGATCGATTAGGCCGCTGCCGCAGATGCCGATGGCCGGGGCCTGGTTGATGGTGGTAAAGCAGGGGCTATGGTCAGGGTTAAGTTTAAAGGAATCAATGGCCCCGGAGATGGCTCTAAGGCCATGGGAGATGTTCATGCCCTCCAGGGCCGGACCGGCGGCGCAGGAAGTGGCCACCATGGTGCCGTTTTGGGAGAGAACTATTTCGCCGTTGGTGCCAATGTCAATAAACATAACCGTGCCCGGTCTTTGGGCTAGTTTAATGGCCAGCAGGCCCGCGGTTATGTCACCGCCAACGTAGGCGGAAATCGAGGGGGCGGTCAGGACCTTGGCCCAGGGGGCCAGGCCCAGGCGGGCGGCCAAATGGGAAAGATCTAAAGACTTGGTAAAAATGGGCCGGTAAGGGGCCTGGGCCAGGCTCTTGGGATTAACGCCAGCCAAAAGGTGCAGCATGGTGGCGTTTCCGGCGATGACGGCCCCGTGGAGGCTGGGGGCCAGCTTTGGGCCGGCGGCCGAGGTCAGCAGATCTTTTAGGCCGGAGATGGCCAGCTCTTGAAGTTTAAGCAAATCATCATTGGAGTGGGCGGCGGCGGTGATTCGGCTGATGACGTCGGCCCCTATGGCCGTTTGGGGATTTAGGGAGGTCTCCATGGCCAGGATTTTTCGCTCGCTTAGGTCCAAGACAGCCACGGCCAGACCGGTGGTGCCCAAATCCAAGGCCACGGCCAGATTGGGCGGGGGCTCTTGGTTGGCCGGAAAGGCCATTAGGATTTGGTCTTGGTAGGTCAGGACCTGGCCCAGGTTGCGATCGGCCTCCAGAAGACCGATGGTTTGGAGGACTTGTGGGGAAAGGGCCTTAAGGTTCAAAAATTGTTGGGCCGATCTTTGATCCTGGCGATCACGCTCGGGCACTTGGCTAATCTTAAAGGGCGGGTCGAGGCTGTAAGGGGCGCTCCAACCCAGGCCCTTGACCGCGTTAAAGACCGTGCGGGGCTCCAGGGTCACGGTGACCTCACCCGAGCCCTTGGTTAGGCAAGCCAGGCGGCGTCCGGGCTGGTTTTCCAAAATTAGGGCTTCTTTGGGCGAGGGCGGCGAAAGGCGGCCTTGGACCTCGACCAAACATTTGCCGCAGCGCCCCTGGCCGCCGCAGGGGGCGTCCAAACTAAGGCCGGCCAAGCCCAAGGCCTCCATGATGGTGGTCTGATCTGGTACCGTGATGGTCAGGTCCTCATGACCGGGTTGCCTGGCTAAAAGTCTCATGCGAAAAATCCCCATCTGGCCCCTGGGGCCAAAGTTTAGTGTCCGGGAAAAAAGTTCCTGGCCGACCGGGGCGGCCACTTTATCTTGACTTGAATAATGTTCAAGTCGAGATAAAATTCATAAAGTCTCCTAGGTTAAAGAGAGCTTTTGGCTTATCTTATTTAATCCTTATTATAGTTTTTCATGAGATAAAAATCAACAACATGCCAATACTAAAGATTTATGAAGAAATTAATTTCCAAGTACCCAT
>JAITJP010000451.1 GCA_031278835.1 Deltaproteobacteria bacterium | reverse complement strand
ATTTCGGGTCATTTTTATCGCCGCCCTTAACCATAACCTTCTCCCCCACGCCGCCGCCATCAGCCAAGGCGATGAAGTTTTGAAAAAAGATGGCCTGATTGCCGAAAAGTGCCTCCTTTACGTGGCCATGACCCGGGCCCAAAAAACCCTTTACCTAACCAGCTACGGCCAAGCCTCGGAATTTTTAACCGCCCTAATCTAAAAAAAAAGCCAGGGATTGAAACCCTGGCTTTTTTTGTTTTTTTTAGATTAAGGCTTTTTGAGCTAGGCCCCCCTTAAGTCTTCTTGGCCGTCTACCTTAAAAGAACATCATTGATAATTGGTCTAAATTTTGCTTATAAAGTTAGCAAATTGTCAAAATTGTTAATGTGGTACGATAATATAGTTCCATTCTCCATGGAAGTCTTCTCTTATTAGATTAATTGATGAAATTTGTTCTTTAGTTAATTTTATTCCTGTTTGATAAGTTGAATAGTCTAATACGCAGGATACAACTAGCCCTGTAGAGGTTTTAGTTGATGAAATTAACTTAACAACAGTTTCATAGTCTATTAATGGCTCACCTCGCCAGTTAGAACTAATAAAAGAAAATAATTTATGTTCTATTTTATTCCATTTACTAGTTCCAGGTGGAAAATGGCAAATATGAATTGGTATTTTAATTTTATCGACTATATTTTGAACAGAATACTTCCATAAATTTATTCTATAACCATTACTTCCACCGCAATCAGCTGTGATTAAAATTTTTGTAGCATTTTTGTATAATGAATTACCATATTTCTGCCACCAGCCATATATTGAATTGGCCGCAAATTCTGATGTGTCATGATCAGTTCCAATTACTACATGACCAATATTTTTGTCGACATCATATATACCAAAAGGCAAAGCTCTTGGTAAATTTGGTGACGGAAAATCATGATCATTAACTTTAGTAGGCGAACCAGTCAATTCCCATTTTTGACCTGGGTTTTTATAATTGCCTAAAACTTCCTTTTTCTTTGTGTCAACACTGATTACGGGATTATTTTGGTCTATAAACTCTGATGATTTTGTATTGATATACTCAAATTGCGCATTTCTATCAGGATGGGATGAGCCAGCAAGAGTTTTTTTGTTTGATTGCAAACTAAAACCGATTTGTTTTAGTTTACGCCCAATTGTAGCGGGAGAAATTTTAAATCCTTGCGTAGCAAGCGCTTCTGAAATTGTATTTGTGCTTTTTATCGTCCATCGAAGTGTTGATTCAGGGTCACCTCTGGTCTCTGGATCCAATAATTTTTCAAGCGCTCTCACCCAATCCGGGCTATGGTGTTCCTTTGTTTTACGGCCCCCTCCTGATTTCCTTATTCGAGCGATAGGGTTTTTAACGTCTTTTGGATCTTTATGAAACATCTCGTCAAGTTCTTGAGGAGGTGGTTCAAGATAGGCAGCCCTCTGGTCTTCGCCTTTGTTAACCTTAGTGGCAAGTTCTTCTTGACCCCGTTGGATTGTACTTCTGGCCAATCCCGTGATCGAATGTAAAAGTGTCACTCCACCTCGGCCGACGGTGTTGGCCTCCGCCGCTACAAACAAGCGAAGGGAACGTTCGTCGAGATGCGGCGCCATCTGCTTGAATCTGGCTGCTATTTCATTTGCACGAGGGTCCATGCCTCAAGAATAGCACAATCAAAAAAGAAAGTGAAGCGTTTATTTTGATTAGCCCCCTTAGGTCTTCTTGGCCGTCTACTTTTGTACAAAATTAGCGAAAAACAAAAGAATCAATCGAAGTGATTATGGAATCAACCGCCTTAAAAGGCCTAAGAATAGACCTTTGTTGATTGGTTAGAGCTTTAGTGAACCGATATGTTCCGCTTGAAATGTTATTGGCTATTTTAATATCTTGAAGTTCATTTAAAACTCTCTTAAAAGGCATAGACTTTCTAGTTAATACCTTATTAAGTTTTCTAATCATATAAGACTTAATTATAAGAGCGATAAAAGTAACAAATATCCTACCTTCTCTCAGACTTTCGTTATAAGGCAGGATCCGCTGGCCTTCTAGATCGGCCCTGATTTGGGTGAACTGCTTTTCATCAGCGTCTTTGGTCTTAAACAAAGCTAAGAGCTCCTCAGGGCTGGCCGCCAGATCGTTAGTAAACAGGAGAAAGAAGCCCTGGCGCTCCATCAATTTATGAATAAGGGCCTGGTCTAGCTCAAAGTCAAAGCCTGGGCCAGGCTCATGTTTGGTAATTTTAAAATAATTATCGTACCTGTTGATTGTCTCAAGCGGGTAGCGCTTGAGTTTGGCCAGTTCCGCGGCCAGTTGCTCTAGGCGGTCAGTAAAGTCTTTGCGCAATTTGGTTTGATTTTCTTGGTCGAAAAACAACATCAGCTTGCCGCTGAGCCCGGAAACCGTAGCCTTCTTTTGAAGGCAGAAAATCTTTTTCTTGCCTAGCTGGTAAGCTTCGTTTTTTATCTGACTTAAATAAGCCTCAATTAACTTCACGGGAAAATCATTGACAATGGGCACACCGATGGTAAAATTTTTAGATAACTTACGTAATCTACGGAATTGCTCTTCAGTCGATAAAGCGCTGTCCAAAACCAGTTTTACCTTTTTAATACCCAGGCTCTTGGCGTCGGCTAAGAGGGCATGAAGATTGGCTTTTTCAGTTAGGCTGCCTTGATAAGATCTGTAATACAAAGGCAATTTGCTAATTTCGCAGCGCAACATGCCCAGATTGAATTGGCTCAAATCATCATAGTTAGGATTATAACCACGCTCAAGACTTGACATTTCATCAACGTAACTGGAAACCGACTCTATGTCATATAATATAGCGCTTTTTTTAAAGGTTATGTCTACCCACTTTCCAAAGAAATCACTCATTTTATCCGGAGTGATCTTCTCAAACATTTTACAACAGCTAAGAGCTGTCAGTGATCTGTTAAGCCCTTTTATAAAATTTTCCGCTTGGAATTTATCTATCTCATCGAGATCATTACCATGACGGATGATATAGGCGGCAGTTGAGATTATCTGAGTTGTTTGGCTTCCAAATACCTCATTTAGGCAATTAAATAAACCCATATCTTGACATGATTTAAAAACCACATAAGTATAACCATAGCTACTGATCTTTAGCTCTGAATACTCCGGTAAGATACTGAACATCTCAAAAAAAGTTCTGTTAGGAATCATTTTACCGGTGGCTACATCAACTTTACCAATTATTTTCGATTTGTTCCGACATTGTCCTTGCTCGTTACGAATATACTCGATGTATCGGTAAACGTATTTTTCGCCCTTTTCCCCAGCAGATTTAATATAAATTCCTTTGCCGGCCGGAATGTCCACTAAAGCTTTAGTCGGATTGGTCATATTAATCGCTCCTTGTACATGACAATGATATCGGACATAAAACAGAAAGTCAAAAAAAATCCCAAAAAATTTTTTTTTCTCCCCAAACCCCTGGCCCCTTAAGGGGCCATTTTGGCCCTGGCCCTTTAAGGGGCCAGATCGGCCCGCTGAGCCCTGGGGCACCTTGACCCCACCAACAACCCCCAACCAAGGTTTTAAAGGCCACCACGGGGCTATTTGACCCCTTTACGGGCCGCTTTGGCCTGGACCAGAGCTCTGGCCCCAGGGCCTGGAGTTGGCTTATTGCCATAAGGCCATTATGGGGCTATTATTTTGGAGACGGCCTTTTTATTCTTACCCCCAGCCCAGGTAAAAAAACTTCTCGAAATATTTTGTAAATTTTTTCTTTAGGATTTAGGTGAAAAACATGAAGAGTTTTAGGCGAGAATTAACCATAAATACGCCAACCAGAAGGGCTTTTGTCAACATCACCGCCGATATCATGAACGCGGTTAGGGAAAGTGAAATCAAGGAAGGGCTTTGTTTGGTAAACGCCAAACATATTACGGCCAGCGTATTTATCAATGACAACGAATCGGGCCTATTGCACGACTTTGAAACTTGGCTTGAGGGCTTGGCCCCGGAAAAACCCTACCAGCGTTACAAACACAATACTGGCGAGAATAACGGCGACGCCCATTTAAAACGCTCCGTGATGGGCCGGGAAGTGGTCATAGCCGTAACCGATGGGCGGCTCGATTTCGGGCCCTGGGAGAGCGTTTTTTACGGTGAATTTGACGGCAAGCGAAATAAGCGAGTTTTAATCAAGATAATCGGCGAGTAACAAAAACAGTCGACCAGTTGGCTAGCGAGCCTACTTTTGGCTCCTGGGGCCCTGGCCATATTTTAAGCTTTTTTAGGCTCATTCATCGTAGGCCACCCTAAAGCCGATATTAAGGCTTCTGATGGAGGGCAGATCGATTTCTCGCCAAGCGCTTTGGCAGGTTTTGGGGTCACTGGCGAAGGCTCCCCCGCGGTGGACCTTTTCTTCACCGCTGGCCGGGCCTTTGGGATTTTGGCTAACTTTTTTGGCGTAATAATCGGGCGAAAACCAATCCCAGACCCATTCGGAGATATTTCCGATCATGTCGACCAATCCAAAAGGGTTGGCTTTTTTTAGGCCGACCGGGTGGGCCGAACCTTCGGCAAAACCCTCGCCACACCAAGCGTAGTCGGCCAGGAGTTTGGGATCATCGCCAAAAAAGTAAGCCGTGCTTGAGCCGGCCCTGGCGGCGTATTCCCACTGGGCCTCGGTGGGCAGGCGATATTTTTTGGTGCCCTCAAGTTCGTTTAGTCTTTCGACAAAAGCCAAGGCCTCATCCCAGGAGACCTCACTTATGGGCAGCTGGCCACGGTCTTTTTTACTTTTTTCCCCGTAAAAGCCCATATTTCCCATGACTCGGTTCCATTGCTCAAAGGTGACCTCGGTTCGGCTCAGCCTAAAAGCTCTGGGGATGACCACTTCATGGGCCGGCCGCTCGTATAGACCGTCACCTTGAAAGCCTGGTCCGGCCCCCATCAGGAAGCGGCCTTTTGGGACAGATACGAAGGTCATGTCCACTGAGTTAGTGACAATGGGCACTTGGGCCTGGCCGGCCGCTGGGGCCAGAAAAAAAACAAGGGCCAAAAAAACCAAGGGCCAAAAAGTTTTTAGCCATTCTGGCTTGGCCCGGTCAAGCCAGAATTGACTAAAATTAAAAAAACTTGACCCGGCCATGGGATATTTGGGAGAGGCCATCATATGATTTCCTGAATGTTTATTTTTTTTTAACCAGGAGGATCTCTCTGGAGGGGCAGTTTAGTAAGCCGCAAACCCGACAAAGGGGCTTTCGAGCCTTGCAGAGAAATCGCCCGTGGTGTCTGGCTTGGTGGGAAAAACTGGTCCAGTCTTTTTTGGGAACTAGCTTCATGAGATCTTCTTCGAGGCCTTCGGGCTCTTGGCTTATGCTTAAGCCCATACGGCGGCTGACTCGGCCAACATGGGAATCAACGATGATGCCGGGTATTTCATAGCCATCGCATATAACCATCATGGCGCTTTTGCGGCCCACTCCGGGCAAGGTCAATAAGGTCATTAGCTCCCTAGGAACGATTCCATCATACCTCATGGCTACGTCCCAGGCCGTCTTGGAGATATATTGGGCCTTATGGCGGTGAAAGCTGATGCTTTTTATGCACTCTTCGATTTGGCCTATTTCCGCTTCGGCCAATAAAAAGGCCGAAGGAAACCGCTTAAAAAGAACTTTGGTAACGGCGTTAACCCTTTGGTCGGTGCACTGGGCCACCAGTATGGTGGCCATCAGCAGCTGGAAAACATTTTCATATTTTAAGTCGTTTTGGGCTTTGGCGTAGTATTTGGCGAAGTAGGCCATGACTTGGTCTATGGGCACCGGGGGCTTGGACAAGGGCTCGGGCGGCCCTTTTTTCTGCCTGGGCTTTTTAGTCTGGCCCTTTTTAGACATTTTGGGAACGTGGATTAAAGTTAGAAGTTTTTTGCGTTTGGGCATAGAAAAAAACCTTTTGGACAAAGGGGCCCGGGCTCTCTTGGCCCCGGGGCCCTTTAAGGCGCCAAGAGGGGCCAAGAGTTTTTTTTACTCAAACAAGGAATCGACTAAATTAGCCACGTTTTCGGGGGTAAAGCCGAGTTTTTCAAAAATCACCCCGGCCGGGGCCGAGTGGCCAAAGCTATCGATACCGAGGATCTTACCTTGGAGCCCGACAAAGCGCTCGTAACCAAAGGAGCGGCCAGCCTCGACGGCCAAGCGTTTGGTGACTTTGGCCGGCAGGACTTTTTCCTGGTAGTCAAGGGGCTGCTGGGCGAAAAGTTCCCAGGAGGGCATGGAGACCACCCGAAGCCCACGGCGATCTTTAAGGAGTTCCTGGGCGGCCAGGGCCAGATGGACCTCGGAACCGCTGGCCATGATGATGGCCTGGACCTCCTGGTTGGGGGTCTCGGAAAGAACGTAAGCCCCTTTCATGACCCCCTCATGAAGCTGGGGGTATTTTTCCGGGCTCAGAATGGGTAAATTTTGGCGAGACAGGACTAGGCAGCTGGGCCCGGGCTGGCTAACGGCCTTTTCCCAAGCGGCCAGGGTCTCAAAGGCGTCGGCCGGTCTTAGGACCAAGAGATTTGGGATAGCCCGTAAGGCGGCCAGATGCTCGACGGGCTGATGGGTGGGGCCGTCTTCGCCAACCCCGACGCTGTCGTGAGTAAAAACGTAAATCACCTTAAGGGACATCAAGGCCGAGAGCCTGATGGC
>JAITJP010000349.1 GCA_031278835.1 Deltaproteobacteria bacterium | reverse complement strand
CCAAACGGCCTTATACGAAAAAGGGCAGCCGGTTTTGCAGGAAACCTTACATTTCGATCCAGTCAGGCGAGAGACCAGAACCCTTAGGACCAAGGAAGAAGCCCACGATTACCGTTATTTCCCGCAGCCGGATTTGCCCCCGGTCATGGTCTCAGATGAACTTCTGGCTAAGTTAAAAAATTCCATGCCAGCCACGGCCGAGGAGACCATAAAAAAGCTCCAGGGCTATGATTTGCGAGAAGATCTTATCGCCTTACTTATGGATCGTAAGGGAGCGGTCAACTACCTGGACTCGGCCCTAAGCCACAATAATGAGCCAAAAAAATTGGCCGCCCTCATGGCTGAGTTTTTACTGCCGGCTTGCCAAAAGGCCGACCTGCCCATCCCTGAAGCCGCCCTGGGCCCCGACCAACTGGCTAAACTGGCCCAGCTCATGGATAAGGGCCTACTTGGCCGCCGGGCCGTCCAGGAACTTTTTCCCCAGCTTTTTCAAAGCGGCGGCCATCCGGAACAATTAGCCAAAGAAAAAGGCCTGATTCAGATCTCCGATAAGGGCGCTCTTAAGGCCTTGGCCGCCGAGGTGGTGGCCAAGCACCCCCAGGAAGTGGCTAAATACCGCGGCGGTCAGGAAAAAGTCTTAAGTTTTTTGGTCGGTAAACTCATGCGCGAGAGCCGCGGAGCGGCCGATCCCAAAGGGGCCAGCGAGGCCTTAATCGAAGCCATGAAAGGCTAAAAAAGCCCAAGCCAGGCCCTTTTTTAGGGGCCTGAATTTTACGGAGAGGACATGCCCATAGACGAAAACACGGCCAAAACCATCGCCAATCTGGCCCGACTGGAACTTGGGGACGCCCATGGTCAAGCCCTGGACCAGGAAGGCGAAAAGGCTTTGGTGGATGAGTTTTCCAAGATCATCGGTTACATGGATATTTTGTCTGAGGCCCAGACCGAGGGCGTTGAGCCGCTTTTTTCGCCCATGGTTGAGCCCCTGCCGCCCCGTGAGGACCAGGTCTTGGAAAACCGCCAAAAGGCCGACTTAATCTTGGAGGGGGCCCCGGAAAAGGTTGGCCGTTACTTTAGCGTTCCGCGGATATTTTAATCAGGGGCGATTTTTTTTCTTTTTTTAATCCCCCAAGCCTAAAGCCTGACCAAAAAAACCATCCGGTTTTAGGCCTTTGGCCCTGGAGACAAAATGACCAATTTACATGAGCTGGGCCTAAAGCAACTAGCCCAGGCCTTAAAGCGCGGAGAGTGCTGCGCCCTTGATTCCGTTTCCTCGGCCCTCCAGAGAATCCGCCAAACCGAACCGCGCCTAAAGGCCTGCGTTTCGGTCTTGGAAGATAAGGCCGTCAATGAAGCCCTAAGATTGGATCAACAAGGACCCGATCCCCAAAAACCCCTCTGGGGGGTACCCTTGGCCGTAAAGGACGTCTTTGATCTTCGAGGGGCTCCCACCACGGCCGGCTCAAAGATTTTGGAAAACTATTATCCGGTTTTTGAAGCCACGGTGGTGACCCGTTTAAAGCAAGCCGGGGCCATCATAGTTTCCAAGACCAACTGCGATGAATTTGCCATGGGTTCTTCGACCGAGTTTTCCGCCTACGGTTCGACCAAAAACCCCTGGGACGAAACTAGGGTACCGGGCGGTTCCAGTGGCGGTTCGGCCGTGGCCGTGGTCTCGGGACAAGTCCCCGGCAGCCTGGGCACGGACACGGGCGGTTCCATTCGTCAACCGGCCGCCCTATGCGGCTGCGTGGGCCTAAAACCCTCCTACGGGCGCGTCTCTCGCTACGGCATAGTGGCCTACGCCAGTTCCTTTGATCAGGCCGGACCCTTTGCCCGCAGCGTCGAAGACGTGGCCCTGCTGCTTTCGGTCATAGCCGGAGCCGATGGCCAGGATTCCACCTGCGCCGCCAAGCCCGTGGACGATTATTTAAACCTAAAATTACCCAATCCCAGTCAGCTGACCCTGGGACTGCCCGAGGAACTCTGGTCGGGAAAATTTGAAGCCCCGGTCAAAGAGGCCCTGGATCAGGCTAAAAAAGAACTCGAGGCCCAAAAAATCACTTTAAAGCCAGTGGCCTTACCCAATCTCAAATACTCCGTGGCCGCCTACTACATCCTGGCCGCCGCCGAGGCCTCGACCAATCTAGCCCGCTACGATGGCATCCGTTACGGCTATAGGACCCAAGGCGAACCCGATCTGGTGGCCTTGTATCGGCGCAGCCGCACCCAGGGCCTGGGCCGGGAAGTCCGGCGCCGCATCATGCTGGGCACTTTCGTTCTTTCCAGTGGCTACTATGAGGCCTACTACGCCAAAGCCGCCAAGGTGCGGCGCCTTTTGTTCCAAGATTACCAAAAGGCCCTAACCCAGTGCGATTATCTCCTGGCCCCGGTCTCGCTGCTTCAGGCTTGGCCCCTGGGCTCCTTTATAAACGATCCCCTAACCGCTTACCAACTGGACATCATGACCTTGCCCCTAAACCTGGTGGGCGGCCCGGGTCTGACTCTGCCGGTGGGCCTGTCAAAGGGCCTACCCGTAGGAATTCAACTCTGGGCCCCGGCCTTTGGCGAGGCCGGCCTCCTGGCCGCTGGGGCCCTTTTGGAAAAAATCTTCCCGCCCCTGGGTTTTCCCCCAATAGCCAAATAATCAGCCAAATTTAACCGGCCTGGGCCAGTTAAATTTGGCCAAAGGTCCTTTGGCTTATTTTAGGTAAGTCACCTTGAAGTATTTATTTTTTCCCCAATGGCCCTTGAGCCTTTATTTTTTCATAAAAAATATTTAAAAGATCCTTAGGGAGATGTTGAAACTTAACCAGTTTTAGTATATAAAAAA
>JAITJP010000360.1 GCA_031278835.1 Deltaproteobacteria bacterium | reverse complement strand
TTTCCGGGTCTCGAATTTTAAAAAATTCCGTGGTTTCGGCCCAGATTTGGCTCAAGGGTTTCCGAAAGATCTTTTCTTCGAGATTTTTAACTTCTTCTTTGGGGATATCCTCAAGGCTGGGGTATTGACGGTAAAGTTCGGTTAGTTTATTGGCCCGGGGGGCGAAAAGGGTTCCGTATTTTAGGACCTGGACCTTGGAGCCCAGTTCGAACATGTCGGCGGCCGGGGCTTGGCTAACGTCGGTTTGTCCGGCTTTGGCCAATAAACTTCTGGCTTCTTCGGAAAGACCCGATTCCAGACAAGACTGGTTAATCGAACCGGTCACGAAATAAGAAAGACCCATGTCATGGGCGGCCAAAAGGGCCGCCGGGGTGCCCAAACCGCCGGCCGCCCCGACTCTAAGGGCTTGACCGTAATCGTACTTAAGTGAGTACTCCTCGGCAAGTCTCACGGCCGAGGGCCAAAGGGACAAGGCTGGACGAAAATCGGTGTGACCGCCGCTATCGGCCTCGGCCGTAAGATCCTGGGCCATGGGCACCTGGGGGGCCAGGGAAGCCTCCTTTTCGGTAATCCAGCCGCGGTTTAGGGCTTCTTGGACGATCTTGGGCGGGGGCGGGCTAAAAAATCTCTTGGCCAGTTCCAGTCTGGAGACCTTGGCGATGACCCGATTGGGGGCGATAATGGTACCGTCCGGCAGGGCGGTCAGGCCGTGCAAACGGTAGCGGACCAAGGAAGGGGTGATTTGCATAAAGGCTGAAGCTTCGATTAGGCTGACCTTTTTGTTTATGTAGACCTCGACCACCTTTTCTTCCCAGGAAGGGTCATTGGGCGTATGAATCAAGCACGAGCCAAAGGACTGGTCGGGTAAGAGTTCTTCTTTTATTTTGCTTATTTCTTCTTCGATAACTTGGGGGCTTAAGCCCGAGGCCCCAAAAATGCCCAAACTGCCCATGTCGGCCAAGGCCACCACCATGGCCCTTGAGCTGATGGCCCCAACCATGGCCCCGCCCAGGTAAGCGTACCTTAAGCCAAACTCCTTGCGGAAAGATTTTGAGCCAAAATTTCCCGGGGCCACCGGGGGGATGATACCGATTAGGTTGGTATCGCCTTGGGTGGCCAACTCCCCGCCTGGCTTTATGTAAAGGGTTTCCCTGGGGTCGTATATCAAAGGCAGAATGTGATTCTGAAAGCTGGACATTATTTCTCCCATCATCTTAACGTAAAAAAATTCTCCGGCCGAAAAGCTGGCCCGCCAAGATTTTTTCCGAGCCGCGGAAAAAGCCCCAGCCTTACGGCCTTTTTTTTCAGAACCAATCAGCCTTCTGACCGAATATAGGTATGGCTTAGCTCTCTTACCAAAGACCGGAGGTTTGGTAAGTATTCAGCTGGGGTCCAGCCTAAGGCCACCGCCGGGCCCAAAGGCCCAGTCCCCAGGCATAGGTTTAAGAGGCCCGGAAATCCATTTGACAAATTTAGATAAAATTTTTGTTTTATCTAAATTTTTTATTCTGAGGGATTGACATTTCGTAGATATCGTCTTATTTTTATTGTTAAATATCTATTCTTTAAAACCGCTTTTATTGGCCCACCAAAGCCGCTTTTGATGGCCGCCAAAGGGGTCCAAAGGTTAATAAAAAAAACTGGTCGGAAATTAAAGACCTTGGAGCCAACCCAAAACGATCTGGGCGCCTTGGCCAATGATTTTCTGGCCCGTTTAAATACGAAATCAGTCGCATTCCTTAGAATATTACAGTAGGCCTTGAAAAACAAGATCCATTTATAAGCTGGCCAGGTGGGCATTTCCACGAATAATACCAATGAACAATAAAACTCCCCTTTCCCAGTCCAGACGATTGCGCCTTAGTTTTGGCAAGACCGAGAGCCTGGCCGAGCCGCCCCATCTGCTTGAAATTCAGCTGGAATCCTACGATCGTTTTTCGCAAAAAGATAGGGCCCCAGAGCAGCGGGGCGATTTTGGCCTCCAAGGGCTTTTTAAAAGCTATTTTCCCATCCAAGATGACTACGGCCTAGCTCAGTTAAAATTTTTGTCCTACGCCCTGGGTGACCCGAAGCGCGGCCCGGAGCAGTGCTTAGCCCAGGCTTTTACTTACCAGGCCCCCTTAAAAATCTCCGTGGTCTTGGAAATCTATGACCAGGACCTTGAAACTGGCTTAATAAGCCTAAGGGTGGCCAGGCCCGAGCTGGTCGATTTTGGCTACCTGCCGCTCATGACCCCCCAAGGCACTTTCATCATAAACGGCATTGAAAAGGTCATCGTCCCCTGTCTTCAGGCCTGCCCGGGCCTATTTTTTAATCACGATCAAGGAAAAACTCATCCCTCTGGAAAGTTTCTTTATTACGCCAGGATCCTGCCTAAAAAAGGCCCTTTACTGGATCTTGAGTTTGGTGGCAACGATCTCATCTACGCCCGCTTCAATGGCCGCCGCAAGTTTCTGGTGACCAGCCTTTTTAAGGCCCTGGGTTACCAGCCCCAAGAACTTTTGGATTATTTTTACCAGCGGGAAATTTTACGTTTTTCTGGCCAAGAGGGCATGGTCGTCATAAACCTTTCCCAAAAACTCCTCCTCGGCCGAAAGGCCTTTCAAGACTTTCTTAATCCCTTCACCGGGGAGCTCATACTCAAAAAAGGCCAGGCTATTTCCCTTCGGGCCATTGAAAAGCTTAAGGCTCTTGGCATAAACCAGTTGGCCGCCCAGGTCCAAGATTTTTTCGGCCAATACTTAGCCAGCGATATCCTAGACCCCCAGACCAAGCAAAAGCTTTTGCCCCTAAATAGTCAGTTTACCAAGAAAGTTTACGATAAATTAATGGTCCATGGGGTCAAAGAAATCTGGCTACTTTTTATCGATAACTTGAGCGCTTCATCGGCTTTTCGGGACACCTTGGCCAAAGATAAGCTTAAAAACCAAAAAGAAGCCCTCAAGTTTGTTTATTTTATAAACCACCAGGCCAATCCGGCTAGCCTCAAGGTGGCTAAAAATTATTTAAACAGACTATTTTTTCGCTCCGATAGCTACGATCTCGGCCCGGTGGGCCGCTTTAAGTTAAACCGGCGGCTTTTTGAGCAAGAGCCCGAAAGGGCCGCCGATAAAAACCTGACCTTTTTGCGGCCCATGGATATCATAGCCGCCCTTAAAGAACTTCTTAAAATTAAAAACTCAAAAGGACAAATAGACCAGATGGTTGATTTGGCCAATCGCCGGGTCATCACGGCCGGGGAGTTTTTGGAAAACCAGTTCCGCTTTGGTTTGACCTGGATGGCCAAGGGTGTCAAGGAGGCTCTGAACCAACAAGAATTTAAGACCTTAAAGCCCCATTTTCTTCTTAATGCCAAGCCGGTTATGACGGCTTTAAAAAAATTTTTCGACCAAAGCGAGTTTAGTCAAGCCCTAAATCAAAATAACCCTTTGTCCGAAATTGACCACAAAAGGCGCCTGGCCGATCCCGGTCCCTCGGCCTGGTCCAGAGATGACTCGAAATTAGCCAGCCTGGACCTCCATGCCTCCCACCTGGGCCGCCTTTGCCCCATAGAAAAGCCAAAATACGCCGGCCCCGGTAATTTCGCCGCCCTAGCCCTGAGGGCTAGAATAAACCAACTCGGTTTTATCCAGGCTCCCTATGACCAGCTAGAAAATAACCAGCCAGAAAATAACCAGCCAGAAAATAACCAGCCCAGTGGCCAGGTCATTTATTTATCGCCCCTGGACGGCCCCCATCCAGATATTGCCCAGCCAGATCTGGCCCAGCCAAATGAAGTTAAATTCATAAACTTCTCTCCCGACCAGCTGGTTTCAATCGGGCCTTCTTTGATCCCTTTCTTGGAGCATGATGACCCCAACTCGGCCCTCCAGGGCTGTAACGATCAAAACCAGGCCGTGCCCTTACTTAAACCCGAGGCCCCCCTAATCGGAACCCTGGTCGAGGGCTTGGTGGCCCGAGACAGCGCTTTGACCGTCTTGGCCCCCTATGACGGCCTGGTGGAAATGGCCGACGCCACCCGGATCGTCACCAGCCGGGCTGACCCGCAGGCCAGCGAAAACGGCCCCTGGCTTAGGCTCCATAAGCTTAAAAAATTTCGAAAAACCAACCAAAAGGTTTGCTTTAACCAAAAACCGATCGTCAAAGCCGGCCAGGCCATTAAAAAAGGTCAGGTTCTGGCCGATGGCCCGGCCACCGAGCTGGGCGAATTGGCCTTAGGCCGAAACGTTATGGTGGCCTTGATGCCCTGGGAAGGCCAAAACGCCAATGATTCCATCTTGGTCTCGGAAAGGCTGGTCAAAGAAGACATTTTTACCTCAATCCACATTGAGGTCTTCGAGAGCCTGGCCAGGGAAACCAAACATGGCCCCGAGGAGTTTACCAATGACATACCGAATGTTGACGAAAGGTCCCTGGTTAACCTTGACCAAGACGGAATCATTGGTATTGGCCAGCGGGTCACAACCGGAAACATCCTGGTCGGCCGGGTCAGGCCCAGAGCCGATCAGCCTTTAAGCCCCGAGGAGTTGTTACTTAAGGCCATCTTTGGGGCGAAGGCTTCTTCGGTCATAGACACTTCCCTAAGGGTGCCCCCGGGGGTCGAGGGAACGGTCATAGACGTCAAAGTTTTTTGCCAAAAGGATAGCAAGAAATTAGCCCGCTCGATTCAAATCGAACAAGAGGAAATTGATAGGTTAATTCAAGATCGCCAAGACGAGATCAGTGTTTTAACCAAAATCACCCGTGAGCGTTTGGCCCAAATCTTGGTCGGAAAAAGCTCGGCCGTAGAGCTGATTGACCCGGCCACCAAGCAGGCAGTTTTAAATCAAGGCGAGATGATTACCGCCAAACTAATCAATAGCCTTCCGCCCAGGACTTGGCTCGAGGTGCCCTTAAACTCAGACCAGGACGGCCTCTCGGCCGCCCTGGTCCAGCGATTGGTGGCCTGGAACTATCAAGTTCAAATGGAGGCCCTTAGGCAAAACTATGACCAGAAAATTGAAAATATCGAAAAAGGCTACGAGCTTCCCCAGGGCGTCCTAAGTAAGGTCAAGGTCTACGTGGCCATGAAACGTAAACTCTCCCCAGGCGACAAGATGGCCGGCCGCCATGGCAATAAGGGCGTGGTCAGCCGAATCCTGCCCCAAGAAGACATGCCCTTTCTGGCCGACGGCACCCCGGTTGATCTGGTCTTAAACCCCTTGGGCCTACCTAGCCGCCTCAACCTGGGCCAGATCCTGGAAAGCCACCTGGGCTGGGCCAGCCAAGCCCTGGGCCGCCAAATAGGCGCCCTGGTTGACTCTCGAAACGCCCTAGGCCTTAGAAATAAGTTCAAAAGGCTCCTGGGCCAAAGCCATTATGAAAACTGCCTGGCCGAACTCTCAGACCAGGAGCTCTTGGAAATGGCCAATCTTAGCCGCCAGGGCCTGCACATGGCCTCTCCGGTCTTTGACGGGGCCAACGAGTCAGACATAAAAAAACTCCTAGGCGAGGCCGGACTGCCCGAAATAGGTCAAATGCCTTTACGAGACGGCCGAACCGGAGAGTTTTTTGAAAACCAAGTCACCGTGGGCACCATGTACATGCTCAAACTTAACCATTTGGTTGAGGACTTAGCTCAGGCCCGCTCCATCGGACCTTACTCCTTTACTTCCCTGCAGCCCCTAGGTGGAAAGGACAAACTGGGCGGTCAGAGCGTTGGGGACTCTTTCATCATGGCCCTGGCGGCTTACGGGGCCGCCTACAACCTCCAAGAATTTTTGACCGTCAAAAGCGACGACGTCACCGGCCGGACCAGGATGTACGAAAAAATCATCCGGGGCGAAAGCTCCCATGAGCCCGGTCTCCCAGAGAGCTTTAACGTCATGGTTAAGGAACTAATGTCTCTGGGCTTTGATATCGACCTTGGCCAGGAGCCCAAGTCCCCGACTGACCTAAGCCCATCCCGGTCAGCCCCATCTGGCCAGTCTGGCGAATAAAAAATGACTCAAAAACCCCCACCCGCATCCCCGCCTCAAAGCCCTCCATAAAGGGCCCAAATCGCCCCGTGGCGAGGTTTTTTCCCCCCGCGGCTACTTCCCTAGGGCCAAGAGCTCAGAAGCGCTCCTAGAGCCCTTAACGGCCGATTATGGAGCTATTCCCGAAGGCACCTGTTCTGCCCCTAAAGGCCCGGCCCTAAACCAGGCCCGAAAAGTTACCTTACGTTTATTTCGCTTGTTTTAAGGCCACATCATTAAATAAAACATTAGAATAAAAAGTTGCCGTATATTCCCCATCACCGGTAAGGCATAAAATAATCATAAATAATCCTGGTTTATAACCTCACTCCATCATGTTGTATATATACTTGGCTTTTAAACTATAAACACCTTTAAACTATCTATCTAGAAGGGCAATTATTTGTCTATTATATTTTTTTACTAATTCGTCTTGATTTTCAATGTAATAATCTAGCTGTAATTTTATATTAACTTATTTTAGGTAACTATAACGATTAAATAGAAAGATTCTGGCCCCGGGCCTTGGGAAAAAAAATAGCCGCCTGGTGAGGGTTTGAGATTTTGAGTTTACCATTAAATTTTACTGTTAATATAAAGTAACAGTCAAGTTTGGTGAGCCAATAGGCTCATGGCCTTGGCCAGAGGCTTGATTTAACCTTCTAAATCAGGGCCTGGGTCTGGTTAGGCCCTGAGCCTGAGCTTTGGGCAAAGCGGGCCTTTTTAGGCCAGATATTGGCCGTGAGTTTTTCGCTAAAACAAGCCGGTTTTTGGCCCTGGGCCCAAGTACCGTAACCTTTTTCTCCGCTTGGTGAGCCGGTCTTGTTTTGTTTGGCCGGGCCGGGGCTAGGGCGGGAGGTGATTTGGGGGGCTTTTGGGGGCGACTTTGGCCTAAGAAAGGCGCTTAATGGAAAATTAAAATAAGGGTAAACAAATCATCGGTTTTTGTTGGTCCACCTCTTGACAGAAAAGAATGTCGTGCTTACTTTGTAATCACGGGAAAGGGGCGCCTGAGCCATCTGGGATGACTATTGGGGCCCAAGGGACTAAGACTTTAGGGTTTTTGTCCAATTTCAAGGAAACGAGTTTTAACGATAAAGGTTTGATTTAACTCAATTATTGGTCGTATACTCACTAGCTTTGAGGAAACATTCAAAGCTATTTTTTTGAAAGTTTTCGTTAAATTAGTTGGGCCTGGGGCCTTTATGGGATCTTTGATGAGTAGAGAGTTTCAAAGCCAAAGACAGAGAGATATTTTCGAGGCCGTGGTTCGGGACTTCATCAGAACCGGACAGCCGGTGGCCTCTGGAAATCTGGCCATTCTTTACCATCTAAAACTCTCCCCGGCCAGCATCAGAAAGGTCTTGGCCGAACTGGAGGGTCTGGGTTTACTTAGTCAGGCTCATCCCTCGGCCGGCCGGGCCCCCACGGAAAGGGGCTTTAAGGTTTACGTCGAGGAGATTCTAAAAATTGACGTCATTCACCCGGGCATTAGGTCAGCCATTGACCGGGCCTTGTCCGGGCCAGACGCCGAGTCTGGGCCGCATTTTAAGTTTTTGGCCAGATTGCTTACTGAGCTAACCAATCACGTGGGCTTTGTCTTGGCCCCCAAAGACGTATCCTTAAGGCTAAAAAAGATTCATTTTTTTAGGCTAGCCCGGGCCCAGGTCTTAACGGTCTTGGTCTCGGAGCATGGGGTTATCCAAAACAAGATCTTGTCACCGCCCCAGGACTATAGCCAAGAAGAACTAAACCAGGTGAACGTTTATTTGGAAGATTTTAGGCCGCCCTTTACCTTGGAGCAAATCAAAAGCAAGCTTATCGAGGCCATGGGCGTGGAAAAAAACCGCTTTGAGGAAATTTTTCAAAGGGTTTTGACCCTGGCCTCCCAGACCCAAGCGGCCGTGGAAAACGTGCCCAAAACCGACAGTGATTTTTATTTAGACGATGAAGGCCAAGCCGCCCTTTTCGAAAATCCCGATTTCCAGGACCTGGAAACCATGAGGTCGCTTTTCTGGGCCTTTACCAACAAAAAACGTTTGATTGAACTTTTAAACGAAATTACCGGCGACAACCGGCTTAAGGTGGTTTTTGGCCCTTCGGGCCGGGAAGCCGACGGCTTGGCCCTGGTGGCCTCGCCTTACTCAGCCGGTCAGGGCGCCGCCGGTGCCCTGGGCATCCTGGGCCCCCGGAGACTTAATTATTCCGAAATCGTCCCCATGGTCGATTACGCCGCCCAGGCCTTGGCTAGCCTGTTTTCCAAATAAGCCGCCGAGGAAATTATAAAAAACTCATTTTATGAAAGGCCCAAAAGTCGAGCTTTAGTTGGCTAAGTGGCCTAAGGGTTTTGGTTTAAAAAAATAAATTACCTAAGGAACTTACTTATCATGACCGAAGATAAGCCTTTCGGCGCCTCTGCCGAGCCGGCCCAACAGGGTTCTCCCGAGAGCGAGAACGATAAAAACCAAGAAGTTTATTTTGACCCCGGAATTGAGTCCAGCCTGGGCGAGAGTGTGGAGATCGATTCACAAAACCTCCCGCCCGAATGGTCTTACCAACCTCCCAATGAGCTTAACTCTGAATCATGCCCCGGAGCCGACTCAGAACTTGCCAATGACCAGACCGATTGGGAGGCCGAGGCCAGGCGCTATCAGGATCAATATCTAAGGTCCTTGGCCGAGATGGAAAACGCCAAGCGCAGGTTCCAGAAAGAAAAAGACGAAAACGCCCGTTTTGCCTCGGAAAACGTCATCAGAGATTTGTTGCCTTTTTTGGATAATCTTAACTTGGCTTTGCAATTCGCCGATCTAAACGATCCCGGGGTAAAAAATCTGGCCGAAGGCGTCCGGATGACCCTAAAGGGTTGTTTGGATAAGCTGGCCGATTGGGGCCTTAAAGAAGTTTCGGCCAATAAGGGGGAGGTCTTTGATCCCAACTTTCATGAGGCCATTGGCCAGGACATTGACCCCGAGTTACCGGATAAGGCCATCATTAAAATGGTGGGTAAAGGTTATACCCTCCACGGCCGCCTTTTAAGACCGGCCCAGGTTCTAGTTAACAAAAATCCGGTGGCCTAAGGCCAAGCCTCTGACCCTT
>JAITJP010000232.1 GCA_031278835.1 Deltaproteobacteria bacterium | reverse complement strand
AAAAAACATGAAGTTAGGGACTAAAATTATTGTAGGTTTTGTTGTCATCTGTGTCATTTTCATAGTCATCAGCTTGGTGGCTTTGTACAGTTTGACCAACATCCGCAACGAAACGGTTGGTTTACGCGATATTACTATGCCCGGCAACGAATTAGTGTCTACACTGCAAGCGGATATTGAGTTAGAGGCTATAAATATTGTCGAGTTCACCTATAGCTTTGATACCAACCTGTGGAAAAACTCCGTTGGCTACCATGACAACATCGGCAAAGGTTTTACTGAGTTAAAAGAATTAATCAGAAAAGGCTTGGCCGGCGACCACCCCAGGGTCAGGGAACTGATCAGCACCACGGAATCGGAATACTTGGTCTATTCCAACTTGGCCCAGGAATTGCCCCAGTTGATCTCAACTCTGGTGGAAAATCGTTCCAACGTGGCCAAACTCTACGGAAATCTTATTGAGCACATCAATAATTTCGTGACAGAACAGTCTAAAATTCTAAAGCAAGATATCGATAGTCAAACCTCCTCCTTGGATGAACTCTCTTACAGATACGATCACATGAGCCAGTCCATTGGTATCCAAGCCAACGCTTCGGCCATGTACGTAAATATCTTAAGGGGTCTTTATTATAGAGACTTTAAACTATTCGATAACGCCACTAAGTTTGCCAACGATACCATAACCGCCGCCAAGGCCCTGATGGAGGTTTGCCGGACTCCGGGTGAGCGGGAATCGGTCAACTTGATCGTCACCGAAGCTCAGCAAATGGCCAGCATGGTTCAAACTTTCCGGGGCATTTACCAGGGTTTTGACGACAACAATAATAAACGCGTCCCGGCCAGGGACAAAGTCTTAGGCACCATTGGTGAATTAAGCGATCAAATCGCCATCATGACCAATGATTTTGCCAACGATACCCAGGGCTTAGCTACCAGCTCCATTTATACTCAGCTCATCGGCACCTCAATTGCCATTATCGTCAGTATCTTTCTATCGATCTTCGTTACCAGAAGTATTACCCTGCCCATTAATCGGATTATCGGCGTTTTGACCGAGGGGGCCCAAGAGGTCGACAATACTTCCGGTCAACTCTCGACCGCTTCAAACACCCTGGCCGAGGGGGCCACGGAAAACGCCGCCTCGCTTGAAGAAACCAGCGCCGCCTTGGAGGAGCTATCCTCCATGACCAAGAGAAACGCCGATAACGCCGTTGAGGCCAATTCTTTGATGAGCCAAGCCACCGACGCCGTCAGCAAGGCCGAAAACTCCATGTCCAATGTTATCCAGGCCATGGAGCAGATCGCCACCTCCGGTAACGAGATTGGCAAGATTATTAAGACCATTGACGAGATCGCCTTCCAGACTAACCTTTTGGCCCTAAACGCCGCGGTTGAGGCGGCTAGGGCCGGTGAGGCCGGGGCTGGTTTTGCCGTGGTGGCCGACGAGGTCAGAAACCTGGCCATCCGCAGCGCCGACGCCGCCAAAAACACGGCCGATCTGATCGCCGCCACCATTTCCAACATCAATTCCGGTTCTGAGATGGTCAATTCCACTTCCGAGAACTTCCAGACCGTGGCCTCCCATTCTTCCAAGGTGGCCCAGCTGGTCTCCGAAGTGGCCGAGGCTTCCAAGGAACAGTCCCAGGGCATTAACCAGATCACCACGGCCATGAGCCAGATGGATAAGGTCACCCAGTCCAACGCCGCTTCGGCCGAGGAGTCGGCCAGCGCCGCCAGTCAGCTCTCCATCCAGGCTGGAAACCTCATGAACGCTGTTGAGGAAATCACCAATATCGTCCACGGCGGTTCCGGCAACCTACCCACTCGGGCGGCCATTTCCGCCCCCTCGGGCATGTCCAGACCGCAAAAGGTCTTGTCGGCTCCCAAAAAATCCGGCTACTCCAAGCCCGATCCCAAAGTGGCTTTGCCCATGGACAACGACGACGACTTTGAGTTCTAGGCCTCCAGCCTGGAGCTTATTTCCCGCTCGACCAATAAAAAACCCCGCTCATGGCGGGGTTTTTTATTATACCAGCGCTTATTTTTAAGGCAAAGCCCGGTTTGATTGGCAAGCGGCCAGCCTGGGCTGGCTTAGTCTGGTTAGTTTAGGCTAACCAATTTGGCCAGGGCCTGGGCCCAGGCGGTTGATAAAAGGCTGGTTTTGAATTAGAATATATTCATTACAAAAAGCTTTATTAAAAATTGGAGGATAATTTATCTTTATTTTACCTAAAATTATCTTTTATTTCAGTTTATTATGAACTGGAAGAATAAAATTGGTATTTTTTTTGTTATTTTGTTATTTTTGCTGATCGGTTGCGCCCCCTATGGTGGCAATGGCGGCTCCAGACAGGTCATATACGCTAGGGCCGTATCGCTGCCGGAAACCTTCCTAAGGGTCACCATTGGCCGGACCAGCCAAAAGGAGGTGCTCTCTGAGCTGGGGCGGCCCAATCAGGTTCATTTTAGAACTAACCAGCGGGGCAGAACCGTAGAAATTTTTGAGTACATTCCCTATGAAATTATCATAAATGTCTGGATAACCAGTAAATCAGGAGTTGAAGTTAAGCAAATTTATTCTCCTGGTCGGGAAAATATTCTCTATATGGAGTTTACTAATGGTATTCTCACGGCCATTTAAAAATGGCTTTGTTTTTTTAAGGATTAGTATTATGAAAAAGTTTTTTTTATCTGTAATCTTAGGCTTGGGGCTGATGATTTACCCCTGGCCAGCCTGGGGGCAGATTCCCGACATCGGCAGCGCTTTTATTAGGGGCATGGAAGCGGCCCGGCGGGCCAATTGGGAGGATAGGCAAAATTACCGCATCCAGGTCATTAATGAATCCATTTTGGCTTACCAAGCCACTGGAAATTTTGACTATCTCTGCATCGCCGCCGCCCATGGCTCTGAGTCGGCTAAAAGTCATTTATTTAAAAACGACCTAAGATGCGTTTTTGAGTAAATATGTTCTTATTTTAGCGGGATTGTTTGAGCCGGTTTAGTTTTTTTCGAGTTGACGTTTTTGACGGCCCTTTTCAAAGATGGCCTCCCGGCGGGCTAGTTCCTGTTTGACCAGGGCGGCTTGGTAGGGGGTGAGGGGCTGCTTAAGGAGCTTTTTTAGGGCCATGACCCGGAACTGGTCCAGGCCCGGGGCCGAGGAGAGTTGGTCAGGGCGGCCGCCGTGGCGGATGACCAGCTCTTGGTTAAGTAAGCCCACTGGGTGATTAAGGGTAATTCGAAGCCACAGGTCGTAATCCTCGGCCGCTGGCAGGCTTTCGTCAAAAAGGCCCACCTCGTCTAGGAGGGATTTTTTTAGTATAACCGCCGAGGGGCTAATCAGGCAAAGGCTTAGGGAGTCGATAAAAATATGGCCTTCTTTTTTTTGGTGCTTTTTTTTGGGATTGACCCTTAGGCCGGAGCGCATCCAGCGCTCCTGGCATTGGGAGATTTGGTAATGGGCCTGGGCCTTCATATAGTCAAGCTGGGCTTTAAGTTTATTGGCTAGCCACTCATCGTCACTGTCCAAAAAGGCGATTAGCTGGCCTTGGGCGGCTTTGATGCCGGCGTTTCGGGCGGCGCTAACGCCTTTTCGGCTGGGTGAGGAAATGAGAGTGAGTTTTTTGGCCTTAAGGTAGGGGGCCAGCAGCTGGGTGGTTTGGTCGGTGGAGCCGTCATCAAT
>JAITJP010000231.1 GCA_031278835.1 Deltaproteobacteria bacterium | reverse complement strand
GCCCGACCAGGGGCCATAGCGATTTAACAAATCTCTCAAAAAGCCCCAAGCCATAATCTCTATGGTAATATTAGTTAACTTTTCGCCTAAGTTTAAGGGGCGGGGTTTTACGGCCAGATCGGGGGCCTTCACCACTTAGCCCATCTCGCACGGGACAAAAGGCCCAGGGGTTTAAGCCGCCCGTGGTCATAAATGGGGCGGTTTTGGGAAAACCTTGATGGGCTTTTGTATGACGGATAATCTTAAAAAGCGAGCTACCATGGGGCTAAAAGAAAGGAAGGAATTGTAACCACTGGAAAAAGAACGAATTGACGTTGAAAAAATAGAGCGCTCGTGGTCTAATGGCCAGGGAAAAAAAAAGGACCGGTCTTAATTTATGCAAAAAAAGACAAAAAAATCATTCTCTATGGAAGAGCGCATAATAATTGATAGACAAAAATTAGAGTCAATTGATATTTTGCGTGTAAAATATAACAGAAAAGAACATGTTTACGAATTAGACGGTAAAGTTGAAGCTCAATCTCTGGTTTGTCCGATGTGCGGCTCTAGGCAGGTGATGGTAAAAGAATATATCACTCGAAAGTTTCTCGGAGTGCCCCTGCGCTTTGAGCAAACAGAAATCGATTGCCAAATCCCGATAGTTGAATGTCAATCTTGTAATAAAATAAGTGAAGTAAAAATAGTTTTCGCTGATAAAAATAAAAAGTATACAAACAAATTTTATTCTTTTTTCGCTGAAGTAATTAATACTTCAAATATTATTATGCTTAATGAAGTTTACGGTATACCTTTAGGGGTTTGTTATTCTGTTTTTAGTGAGTATTTAGAGAAAGAGTATGGAAATTATGAAATTAGTAACTTAAAGGAATTAGCCATAGATGAAATATTTATAGATAATGGCCATATTTGTCTTACCGTGGCTATGGATCTGGAAACTAAAAGAGTTGTATGGGTAAACCAAGGCCAAAGTCAGGAAGCGCTGGACGATTTTTGGGCTAGGTTCGGGCCAACCGGAGCGAAAAATATTAAGGTCGTGGCCGTCGACCCGACTTCGGCCTATTTTAGTTCAATTACTGAAAACTTGCCAACGGCCCTAATGGTCTTTGATCAATTTCACATCGAAAAATTTATAGACAAACAAATTGGGCAATTAAAACAATATGTCCTTTCCAACTCTTCGGTTGACAAAAAATTTTTAATCGAGGGCCAAGAGTTTGTCAGGATAGATAAAAGCCTGGATTTGGAGCCAAAAGAACTAAGCGATCTAGCCCTGAAAATCAATGAACCGCTTACCTTGGCTTATTATTTAAAAGAAGATATAGGAAAAATATTGAGTCGAAAAAATAAAGACAAGGCCGTTAAGTTCTTAAATAACACGATAGACTTGGCCCTGGCTTATCATAACCCTATTATTAAGCAAATGGCTGATAATTTAAAAAAATATAGTCATGAAATGATTAATAGGTTTGAATATAAAATTAAATACAAGACTTTTAAAGATTTTTACAATAAAGTTGAAATTATCAACCCGGTTATAGATGAATATAGAGATATTACCTATTATAAACTTTTGTTTTTAGGCCTGCATAATCCGGCCATTGTTAAGTTTCTTAGAAGCGGCCTGGTATTTTTTTGACCGCTGGAGCCTGGCCGCTATTTTTTTCTTTTGGGGCGGCCATTTTATCCTTTGGGCTGTTTAAATAACCAATAAGTTTTTAAGCATAAAGCCAGGCCTCTCTTGACAGATGGCCGCCTGGTCTGACAAAATAATCCTAAAGGTCGGAATTGACCTTTATAATCCGCCAGCCCCATGGCCAAGCCTTTTTGTGAAATTTTTTTTCCAACCGATTATTTCGCTTCGAAATAAAATCCAAGCCACAAATTAGATTTTTAATTTAACTGTTTGAGTAAAAACTTTTGAATTGTTTTTTTAACCTTAGGTCGTTTTTACTCATGGGGGGGCTATTTTTGGCCTGATTTCTGGATAAAACAAAAAAGAGTTTTTTTTAGACTTTCTTAAGACTTGGAAAAAAAATCGAATGGCTTGGCTTGAGAAGAAAATATTGGCCAAATTTGGGGCTCATGGTCAGCCCCTTAAAAAGCCCTTTCCTGGGGGCCTGGGAGGGCGGCCAGCCCAAGGTAAAAACCACAAAAGCCAGGGCCCCTTGGAGGCCCTGGCCTAAGAACATGGACGACTGGAAAGTGGAAAAGTAAAAAAAATTTTTTTTTGGTGGGGCGAACAGGCCTGGCCCCGTTTTTTATTTAAGGAGACTTGATAATTGAAAAGCGTAGTAAAACCCGCCCAGGCGGGGACATTGGAGTCCAATGACATCATGATCATCGTTGAGCCCGGGGCCAATGGGATTGTTTTGGAATTGGAGAGTATCGTAAAAAAACAATATGGCCAGGCCATCAGTCAGACCATCATTGAAACCGTTAAATCCTATGGCCTGACCGATCTAAACGTCAAGGCCATCGATAAGGGCGCCCTCGATTACGCCATTAGGGCCAGGCTGGTCACGGCCTTGTCCAGGGCCGGGCTTGGGCCGGGAAGTGAGGGCTAGGCATGATAGTTAGACGATCGGCTTTGTTTGTTCCGGGCAATAACCCGGGCATGCTTCAGACCGCGGGCCTATTTGGCGCGGACGTGGTTATTTTGGATCTTGAAGACGCCGTGGCCCCAAACGAGAAAGACGCGGCCAGGGAACTGGTGGCCAGGGCCTTGCTTAATATCGATTACGGCCAAGCTCAAAAATGCGTCCGGCTTAATTCTTTGGACACATTTTGCGACGATGACTTGAAAGAGATCGTGCCCAGTCAACCGGATTTGTTGATGCTGCCTAAGGTCCATAGGGCCTCGGACATAAAAGAACTGGCCGGGCAACTAGACAAGCTGGAAAGACCCTCGCAAAAAAGAATCGAGATCTTGGCCATCATCGAAAGTCCCCAGGGTTTGGCCGAGGTCTACGACATCGCCAGATCCCATGATCGTTTGATGGGCTTACTCATGGGGGCCGAGGATTACACGGCCATGGTGGGATCGCTTAGGACCAAAGGCGGGGAAGAGATCGCCGTGGCCAGAGCCTTACTGGTTAACGCCGCCGCCGCGGCCGGGATAGAGTCCTTTGACGCCGTTTTTACCGACGTAAATGACGAGGAAGGGCTGATCAAAGATACCTTGTTGGCCAAAAATCTTGGCTTTACCGGGAAAGGGGCCATTAACCCTCGCCAAGTCAAACCCATAAACGAGACCTTTAACCCCAGCCCCTTGGAGATAGATTACGCCCGGAGGATCTTGAAAGCCTTACGTCAGGCCGAAAAGGAAGGCTCGGGGGTGGCCTCGGTGGGCGGCAAAATGGTTGACGCTCCGGTGGCCAAAAGGGCCGTGAACGTCATGAATTTAGCCCGTAAGCTTAGGCTACTTGGCCAGGAAGACGAATAAGTCGTCTAAGCCTTGGTCGCGAAAAAATAGCTTGGCCGCTCAGAGTTTTGATCAAAAGTTTAAAAAAACTCAAATGATTAAAATAAATTTGATTGGGCCAAAACGAGAGCGAGTTTCGTGACCAAGTCCAGGGGAAAATTTAAGCTAGATTGGGCGGGAAGTTTTGCCTATCTAGCCATGAGCGGTTTTAACCTTAGTCGCCAAAGGGTTCGCGGCTAGGCCATGGTTCTGAGGCGCTGGGCCTTTTGATAAAAAAATCTAGGCCCCAGGGTCAGGGAACTTAAGAGAGAAAAAAATGATTAACGCCATTGGAAGGGATATTCCGGAATTCGTTGAGGGCTTTGGTCCGGTCAAAAAGTATTTGGGAGCCTTTAATAGCCTGCCCGAGGGGAATTGCTATGGGCCGCCCATTAAGCGGGCCGCGGTCGGTCAGTCCAAACTCTACCATAGTCTTGAGGATCTTTTTAAGAGCCTAAAAATCGAAAGCGGCATGACTTTTTCGTTTCATCATCACCTTAGAAACGGAGACGAGCTGGTCAATCAGGTCTTGTATACGGCCTCGCGACTTGGTTTAAAAAATATCACCGTGTCTTTGACCGCGGCCTTTGCCACCCACGCCCCCATGATTGAATATATAAAAAATGGCCTGGTGACTTCCCTTAGAACGAGCGGGGTTTACGGAGGCTTGGCCCTGGCCCTTTCGCGGGGTATTTTACCCACCCCGGTTCTTCTCCACTCCCATGGAGGACGTCCCAGGTCATTAAGGAGCGGGGAGCTTAAGGTGGACGTGGCCTTTATCGCCGCTCCCTCGGCCGATGACCGGGGAAACATTACCGGGGTTATTGGAAAATCAGCTTGTGGGTCCCTGGGTTACGCCTTTCCGGACGCCGATTACGCCACCCACGTGGTGGCGGTAACCGACAATTTGGTGCCCTATCCCTTGATCCCGGCTTCCATTGGTCAAAACAAGGTTGACCACGTGGTTTTGATTGATAGCCTGGGCGACCCCCAAGGCATAGTTTCTGGGACTACCCGCATCACCAAAGATCCGGTGGGCTTGCATATAGCCGATACGGCCGCCAAAGTGATTGAGGCCTCTGGCTTACTAAAAAACGGTTTTTCCTTTCAGACCGGGGCCGGAGGGGCCTCTCTGGCCGCGGCCCATTTCGTTGGCCAGATGATGAGAGCTCAAAACATAAAAGGCGGTTTCGCCTTGGGCGGAATCACCGGCTATATGGTCGACTTGTTGGAAGAAGGCTTGTTTGGAAATCTTTTTGACGTCCAGAGTTTTGATTTGGAGTCAGTCAAATCCATAGCCCGTAACCCAAATCACCTTGAGGTTAGTTCCGATCTCTACGCCAATCCCTTTAATTCCGGTTGTCTGGTAAACGATCTGGACGTGGTCATCCTGGGGGCCACGGAAATCGACGTTGATTTTAACGTAAACGTCATTACCGGATCGGACGGGGTTTTAATGGGCGCCGCCGGGGGTCACCCGGACACGGCCGCCGGGGCCAAGATGACCGTCATAGTGACCACGCTTTTAAGAAGCCGGCTACCCATTGTCGTGGACAAAGTCATTACGGCCACCACCCCCGGGGAAACGGTGGACGTCCTGGTGACCGAGTACGGACTGGCCGTGAATCCGGCCAGAGCCGATCTGCGCGATCGTTTCGTCGCGGCTGGTTTGCCGGTCAAAGACATCCAGGAATTAAAAAATCTGGCCCACAAAATGGCCGGGGTTCCCCAAACCATCGCCTTTGACGGGCCAATCATTGGTTTGGTGGAATACCGTGACGGTACCATCATTGACGTGGTCAGGGCTCCCAACCTTTAGTCTCCCCACAACCCAGACTATGGGGTTAAAAAATTTAACCCCATATCCTGGGATTGTTTTTGTTTTTTGGAGGTTTGATCTTGAATGGGTCTTTGGAACTGGAGGTCGCGGATCTAGATTCTAAGCGGGAAATTAGGGAGGTTACGGAGTTTTTAAATTCCTTTGGTCTTGAATACGAAGGCGATCTTGATTACACGGTAATTTTACGAAACGGCCCGGCCATGGTGGCCACGGGTTCCTTCAAAGGGGAGGTCTTAAAAAATTTCGCCGTAAATGAATCTTTCCAAGGCCAGGGCTTAATGGCCAGCCTGGTTACGGCCCTTACCCGAGAACAAACCCGCCGAGGCATAGTCCATTTTTTCGTTTTTACCGATCCCCGTAAAGCTTTTATGTTTTCCGAACTGGGTTTTTCCGAGATCGCCAGAATTGAGCCTTACGTGGCTTTACTGGAAACCGGTCTGGGCTCGATTGATTCTTGGATCCTGGAGGCGGCCAAAGAACTTGCCCATTTGCCCCCAAATCGAGCCGCCCTGGTCATGAATTGCAATCCCCTTACCAAGGGTCATGAAGCCTTAATCAGGCGTGCCGCCTCGGAAAACAAAGCGGTCATCGTTTTTCTGGTCAGCGAGGATCTCTCGTTTTTTTCGTTTAAAGATCGCTTTTTTCTGGTCAAGGAAAGTCTTGGCCATCTAAAAAACGTTTCCATCCTGCCCTCGGGAAAATACATGATCTCGGCGGCCACCTTTCCGACCTATTTTTTAAAAAAAGACCAAGGACTCCTGGCGCAGACCAAACTGGACCTGGCCATTTTCGCTAAAAAAATCGCCCCGGCTTTAAACATCGTTTGCCGCTACGTTGGCCAGGAACCAAGCTGCGAAATTACCCGGGCCTATAACCAAGCCATGCTGGATATTCTTCCTAGCCAGGGTATTGAAGTTAAAGTCATGCCCCGCTTGGCCATAAACCATCAGCCCGTAAGCGCTTCCCTGGTCCGAGAGGCTTGGAAGTCCGCGGATTGGGAAACCGTTTCCGCCATGGTGCCCCCGGCCACGATGGCCTATCTCCAAGGCAAAACTCCTTAAGACCCTGGGCCTTAAGGAGTTTTTTGGTTTAAAATCCAAGCCCCGGCCAATGGTGTTTTATTTTTTTTAGCCCGATCACCCTTCCGGTTGATTGTTTTAGTAATAAATTAAAAAAAGGCAAAAAACAGTGGAGAGCGAAAAGCCATTACCTAAAAACGAAAACCCAATCGAGGGCATTTTGGAGGGCCGGGAAAAACGTTACCTAAGGCAGATGGAGTTAATCCAAGCCCACCAGACTCCGTTAATTTCTCTTTCCGTAAACGCCCCTGGACCTGACAAAACCGCCCCAATTTGGTCCAAAGTTTTGTCGGTTGGTTTGGAAGAACTGGAGCGAAAAATAAACGAAAATAACCTGGAGATCCTTTTCAAAGAAATGGGCTCATCCCCGGCTGGCTTTGATTCTTTCCTGCTGGTTAAGGCTAAGGCCGTTCAATTAAAAGGCTTAGCCATGGACATCGAAAACGAGCACCCCTTAGGCCGTTTACTCGACCTTGACGTTTTTGACCACCTGGGCGCCCCCTTAAGCCGGGATACCCTAGGTGGGGCAAAAAGAACCTGCGTAATTTGCGGAAATCAAGTTTCCCTATGCCGAAGGTCGGCCAAGCATTCCGCCGCTGAAGTTTTAATTCACCTGACGAAAATAGCCGAGGGTTATTTTTCCAATCTTGAAAACCGCTCCCCAAAAAGGCCCCAGCCCTCAGCCCCAGCCGAGGCTAATTTTTTTCATCTTGAAAAGGCCGCCGCCAAAACGCCCACCTCCTCAGCCCCAGCCGAGGCAAATTTTTTTCATCCTGAAAAGGCCGCCGCCAAAACGGTCAGCCCCTGGCCAATAGCCAAAAAGCCCCTGACCATTGAAATCATGCCCTCGATGTTTTCTAACCTACTAAACTCAGATAATTTCGATTTGGCTCAGGAACTTGGCGCCCTGGCCGCCCAGTCCTTAATTTACGAAGTTTCTCGCTTTCCCGCCCCGGGCCTGGTTTCGCCCGTATCCAACGGGGCCCATCGGGACATGAATTATTACACCTTCGTCGATAGCCTGAGCGCCTTAATTAAGTATTTCGTTCTTATGGCCGCGGCTGGTTTTTCGAATCGCTCCGAGCAGGAAATTTTTCCAATCATACGAGAAATTGGCAAAGAAGCCGAGCGGGCCATGTTTTATAAAACCCAGGGCGTCAATACCCACAAGGGGGCCATATTTATTCTGGGCCTTAGCCTAGCCGCCGTCGCCAAAACCCTATATTCCCAAGAAAGTTTTTCTAAAATCCCCTCAATCAT